>NZ_JBFAIP010000035.1:0-68734 GCF_040654775.1 Streptomyces sp. NPDC050636 | reverse complement strand
CGCGTGCGCCTCATCCAGGATGAACGTCTTGCCGGACAACGCCAGCAGACGCAGCGCGTTGTGCCGCACCGGCAGCACCGCCATCAGCGCCTGGTTGAACGGCTGCGCGGCGCTGAAGAGACGCCCAACGGCCCTAGCCGCGCCGCCCCCGGTCTCTCCGGCGGCCGTCCTCGCCGTCCGCCCCGTTGTCCGTGTCCTCGTCCGAACGCGGGCCCAGGAGCTCGTCGGCGAGCGTCGGCAGATCGTCCAGCGGGGTCTCCTCCGCCCATTCCGGGCGGGGGCGGCTGCGCTGCGGCGTCTCCACGGGGCGGCCCGTCTCCGGGTCGATCTGCGGGAGTTCGCGGGTCCGCTCGGCGCCCGACTCGGCGGCGCCGGACTGCTGCCGCGCCGCTGCGTCGTTCGGGTTGTCCGGGCCGCTCGGGCCGTTCGGGTCATCCGCACGGAACATCCACGGCGGCACCCGGTCGGCGGGGTGGCCACCGTCCCGTACCGGAGGCAGGACGGTGGTCTCGTCCGCGTCCGGGCCGGCGAAGCGGGCGTCCCGTACGGGCAGCACCGCCGTCTCGTCCGCGGCACCCGGCGCACCCTGCGCCCCCGGCCGCGGCAGCGACGCCGTCAGCTCACCGTCCGAACGGGAGGCCCCGGAACCGGAACCGCCCGCGGAGGCGGAAGAGCCAGAGGGATCAGAGGCACCAGAAGGACCAGAAGGACCAGAAGGCGACGGTCCCTCCTCCCCCGCCCGCTTCCGCAGATCCGCGACCGGCGTCTCCTTCGTCGGCGCATCGGCCGCCTCAGCAGCCGCAGCCGCCTCAGCGGCCGCCTTGGCCTCCGCCGCGGCCGCTGCTTCGGCCGCCGCCACCCGGGCCTGTTCGGCGCGGAGCAGCGCCGCCTCGGCCTTGCGCTGCTTCTCCAGGCGGCGTTCCTCGGCCTCGGCGCGCAACCGCGCCTCCTCTTCGGCCTGCTTGCGCAGCCGCTCCTGTTCGGCCTGGCGGGCCCGCTCCTCGGCCTCGCGGCGCTGACGCTCCGCCTCCGCCTCCTGGCGGGCCTCCTCGGCGCGCTGCCGGGCCTCCTCCGCCTGGCGGGCGGCCTCCTGGGCCTTGGCCTCCTCGATCTCGCGGCGCTTGCGCTCCTCTTCCTCGGCACGCAGCTTGGCCAGCTGCGCCTGCCGCTCGCGCTCCTGCCGCTCTTCCTCCGCCTTGCGCGCCGCCTCTTCCTCGGCCCGGCGGCGGGCCTCTTCCTCCGCCGCCTTACGGGCCTCGGCCTGCGCCTTGACCTCGGACTCGGACAGCGGCAGGACCTGGTCGAGGCGGTGCCGTACGACCGTGGTGACGGCCTCCGGCTCCTGCCCGGCGTCCACGACCAGATAGCGCGCCGGGTCGGCGGCGGCCAGGGCCAGGAAGCCGGCCCGTACCCGCTCGTGGAATTCGGCGGGCTCGGACTCCATCCGGTCGGGTGCCTCGGTGAAGCGTTCCCGCGCGGTCTCCGGCGAGACGTCCAGCAGCACCGTCAGATGTGGGACGAGTCCGTCGGTGGCCCAGCGCGAGATCCGGGCGATCTCCGTGGGCGCGAGGTTGCGTCCGGCGCCCTGGTAGGCGACGGAGGAGTCGATGTAGCGGTCGGTGATCACGATCGCGCCGCGCTCCAGGGCGGGCCGGATGACACTGCCGACGTGCTCGGCGCGGTCGGCGGCGAACATCAGCGCCTCCGCCCGGTCCGAGAGCCCGGACGTCGAGACGTCCAGGATGATCGAGCGCAGCCGCTTGCCGATGCTGGTGGCGCCCGGCTCACGGGTCACCACGACCTCGTGCCCCTTGCTGCGGATCCACTCCGCGAGCGCCTCGACCTGGGTGGACTTCCCGGCGCCGTCGCCGCCCTCCAGGGCGATGAAGAAGCCGGTGGCGGCGGGCGCCTGGTCCGGGTCGCCGCCGCGCAGCGCCTCGCGCAGATCGTGCCGCAGCGTGACGCCCTGCCGGTCGTCGACCTTGCCCAGCACCCATGCGGCGACCGGCAGCAGCAGCGCGCCGACCAGCATCAGGGTGAAGGCGGCGCCGCCGTGCGCGAACTCGAAGGTGTCGTTGCCGACGCGGTGCGGGCCGATGACCGCGGCCAGCACCGGCGCGACGAGGGCGGCCAGCCCGACCACGATCCGTACGACGGCGTGCAGATGCTCGGTCGTACGGGCGGTACGGAATTCCTCGGTCTCCTGCTCCAGCAGCACATGGCCGGTATTGGCCGCGACACCGGCGCTGACGCCCGCGAGCAGCGCCAGCAGCAGCACCGTCGTCGGGTCCGGCACCAGGCCCATGGCCAGCAGCGTGAGGCCGGTGACGGCGACCGCCAGGGCCAGCAGCCGGCGCCGGGAGAGCGCGGGCAGCACCTTGCGGGCGCCGCGGATGCCGGCGACCGTGCCGCCGGTCAGCGCGAGCACCAGGAGCGCGAAGGTGGCCGGTCCGCCGGAGAGGTCGGGGGCGTGCAGGACGGCGAGCGAGACGGCTGCGGAGATCGCGGCGGCGGTCGCCGCGCAGGCGAGCACCAGCAGCGGGATCGCGCCCGTACGCCCCTTGTCGACGCCGTTCGCGGACTTCGGCCGGCGCAGGCCCTCCAGAGGGGAGCGCGGCCGCGGCATCTGCGCACCGGGAAGCTCGATGAAGTAGAGGATCGATACGGAGGCGGCGAACAGGCCGGCGGAGACGTACGAGCCGAGCGCGGCCTGGTGCGCTTGGAACCAGTCGATGCCGGCGCCCAGCAGCTTGCCGACGAGCGTGATGAGCACCAGGGCGGCGGCCGCGATCGGCAGCGAGACGAAAGTGGTGCGCAGGGAGAGGCGCCGCAGCGCGTCCATGTTGTCCGGCAGCGGCCGTACGGCTGCGCCCTCAGGGGGCGGCGCGGGCAGCAGGGCGGGCGCCGCGCTCTCCCGTGCGACGGTCCAGAAGCGCTCGGCGACGCCGACGACGAAGACCGTGACCAGCAGCCAGGCCAGCGCGTCGGCCGGCGTCCAGTCGATCCAGAGGGGGGCGATGACCAGCAGCGCCAGCCGCACCCCGTCCGCGCCGATCATCGTCCAGCGTCGGTCCAGCGGCCCGGAGGGCGCGGTCAGCGCGGACAGCGGGCCCAGCAGGACGGCGCCGAAGAGCAGCGTCGCCAGCAGCCGGGCCGCGAAGACCACGGCGACCGCGAGGGCCGCGCCCCGATAGCCGCCGCCGAAGGCGGCCTCGCCGCCCGCCGGTACGTACAGCGCCGCCTGGAGGGCGAGGAGTACCAGGACAAGCATGGACAGGGCATCGCCGATGGCCCCGACGAATTGGGCGCTCCACAGTCGCTTCAACGGGGGGAAGCGCAGCAGGGCCCGCACAGCGCGCTCGCGGGAATCCGCGGCAAGGGCGCCTGAAGTGGGGGTCACGACCGTTGGCTGCTCGGCACGCGTCATCCCGCCAGCCTATCGGGAGGCCGTTCGCTATCGGACGCCCGGCCGAACAAACAGGCGGGCCCGACGGACCGCAGTCCGCCTTGCCCGCCCTTGTCCCGCTTACCGCCCGCCGCCGACCGGGGTCAGCGGCGGTTGTCAGCGGCCGATGTGAGCGACCGCTGTGAGCGGCCGCTGTCAGCAGTGACTCGTCTTCGCCCGACTAACAGCGTCCGCTCGGTCCGCTCAGTCCGCTCAGTCCTCCGCCGACGCCGCCGTCTTCTTCGCCGCCGCCTTCTTGGCAGTGGTCTTCTTGGCCGTCGTCTTCTTGGCCGCGGTGGTCTTCTTCGCCGCGGTCTTCTTAGCGGCCGTCGTCGTGGCGGCCGTCTTCTTCGCCGCCGTCTTCTTCGCCGGCGCCTTCTTGGCCGCCTTCTTGGCGGTCTTCTTCGCCGGCCCCTTGGCGCGCTTCTCCGCCAGCAGCTCATAGCCGCGCTCGGCGGTGATCGTCTCGACGTCGTCGTCCCGCCGCAGCGTCGCGTTGGTCTCGCCATCGGTGACGTACGCGCCGAACCGGCCGTCCTTCACCACCACCGGCTTGCCGCTCACCGGGTCGGTGCCCAGCTCCTTGAGCGGCGGCTTGGCGGCGGCCCGGCCGCGCTGCTTGGGCTGCGCGTAGATCGCCAGCGCCTCGTCGAGGGTGATGCTGAAGAGCTGCTCCTCGTTCTCCAGGGAGCGCGAGTCGGTGCCCTTCTTGAGGTACGGGCCGTAGCGGCCGTTCTGCGCGGTGATCTCCACGCCCTCGGCGTCCTTGCCGACGACCCGCGGCAGCGACATCAGCTTCAGCGCGTCCTCAAGGGTCACCGTGTCCAGGGACATCGACTTGAAGAGCGAGGCGGTGCGCGGCTTGACCGCGTTCTTGCCGGTCTTCGGGGTGCCCTCGGGCAGGATCTCGGTGACGTACGGGCCGTAGCGGCCGTCCTTCGCCACGATCTGGTTGCCGCTCACCGGGTCCATGCCCAGCTCGAAGTCGCCACTCGGCTTGGCCAGCAGCTCCTCGGCGTACTCCACGGTCAGCTCGTCGGGCGCGAGATCGTCGGCGACATCGGCACGCTGATGGCCCTCGGCGTCCTTCTCCCCGCGCTCGACGTACGGGCCGTAGCGGCCGACCCGGAGCGTGATGTCGTCGCCGACGGGGAAGGACGAGATCTCTCGGGCGTCGATCGCGCCCAGGTCCTCGACCAGCTCCTTCAGCCCGCCGAGGTGGTCGCCGTCGCCGTTGCCGGCCTCCGCCGCGCCGCCCTCGCCATGGCCCTCGCCGTAATAGAAGCGCCGCAGCCACGGCACGGACTGCGCCTCACCGCGCGCGATGCGGTCGAGGTCGTCCTCCATCTTGGCGGTGAAGCTGTAGTCCACCAGCCGGCCGAAGTGCTTCTCCAGCAGGTTGACCACGGCGAAGGAGAGGAACGACGGGACGAGCGCGGTGCCCTTCTTGAAGACATAGCCGCGGTCGAGGATCGTGCCGATGATCGACGCATACGTCGACGGACGGCCGATCTCGCGCTCTTCCAGCTCCTTGACCAGCGTGGCCTCGGTGTAACGGGCGGGCGGCTTGGTGGCGTGCCCGTCGGCGGTGATCTCCTGCGCGGACAGCGCATCGCCCTCGGCGACCTGCGGCAGCCGCCGCTCGCGGTCGTCCAGCTCGGCGTTCGGGTCGTCCGCGCCCTCCACATAGGCCTTCATGAAGCCGTGGAAGGTGATCGTCTTGCCGGACGCGCTGAACTCGGCGTCCCGCCCGTCGGCGGCCCGGCCACCGATCTTGACCGTGACGGAGTTACCCGTCGCGTCCTTCATCTGGGAAGCGACGGTCCGCTTCCAGATCAGCTCGTAGAGCCTGAACTGGTCGCCGGTCAGTCCGGTCTCCGCCGGGGTGCGGAAGCGGTCGCCGGAGGGACGGATCGCCTCGTGCGCCTCCTGGGCGTTCTTGACCTTGCCGGCGTACGTACGCGGCTTGTCCGGCAGATAGCTGGCGCCGTAGAGCTGGGTCACCTGCCGCCGGGCCGCGGCGACCGCGGTGTCCGAGAGCGTGGTGGAGTCCGTACGCATATAGGTGATGAAGCCGTTCTCGTACAGCTTCTGTGCCACCTGCATGGTGGCCTTGGCACCGAAGCCGAGCTTGCGGCTGGCCTCCTGCTGGAGGGTGGTCGTACGGAACGGGGCGTACGGGGAGCGGCGGTACGGCTTGGACTCGACGGACCGTACCGCGAAGTCGGTGCTCTCCAGGGCGGCGGCCAGCGCGCGGGCGTTGGCCTCGTCCAGGTGCAGGACGTCGGAGTTCTTCAGCTGCCCGTTGGGGCCGAAGTCGCGGCCCTGCGCGACCCGGCGGCCGTCGACGGTGGTCAGGCGGGCGGCAAGGGTCGACGGGTCGCTGGCGTCGCCGGCGCGTCCCGTGGAGAACGTGCCGGTCAGGTCCCAGTACTCGGCGGAGCGGAAGGCGATGCGCTCGCGCTCCCGCTCGACGACGAGACGGGTCGCGACGGACTGCACCCGGCCGGCCGACAGCCGCGGCATGACCTTCTTCCACAGCACCGGCGAGACCTCGTAGCCATAGAGGCGGTCGAGGATGCGGCGGGTCTCCTGGGCGTCGACCAGCTTCTGGTTCAGGTCGCGCGGGTTGGCGACGGCCTCGCGGATCGCGTCCTTGGTGATCTCGTGGAAGACCATCCGGTGGACCGGGACCTTGGGCTTGAGGATCTCCTGGAGGTGCCAGGCGATGGCCTCGCCCTCGCGGTCCTCATCGGTGGCGAGGAAGAGTTCGTCGGACTCGGCCAGCAGCTCCTTGAGCTTCTTGACCTGGTCCTTCTTGTCGCTGTTGACCACATAGATCGGCTGGAAGTCGGCGTCGACGTTCACGCCGAGACGGGCCCAGGGCTCGCCCTTGTACTTCGCCGGGACCTCTGCCGCGCCATTGGGAAGGTCGCGGATGTGCCCGACGCTGGCCTCGACCACATAGCCAGGGCCGAGATAGCCCTTGATCGTCTTCGCCTTGGCAGGCGACTCGACGATGACGAGTCGGCGGCCGCCGCCCTCTGTGGCTTCGCTGGTCGGGGACAACTTCGCTCTTCTCTCCGGTCGACGCTTGTGATGCTCCCGGGCCGGACGCTCGGGGCGTTCTGCGGTGACGCTTGACGCTGCGGAGTGTGACGGTACATCCCGCCCCCGTGTCAAACGGAAAAACCCCGCAACGCCACTCGAACGGTAACCCGACTACATGCCTTCATGCCGCCCCGCACCGCACTCGACGCCCGCTACGGCCCCCTGACGATCTTCAGCGGCCCCGCCGCCGCCCCTGCTTTCCGGCCGCTTTCCCGTCCAGCGGGCCCGCGCGCTCCGTTGGCCCGGCCGCGTCGGCGATCTCTCACAGTGACGGTCGCCACGGCTGACGGCGCGGCCTCCTGAGGCTTGTTCCCGCGCCGCTTCTTGCGCCGCTTTCTTGCACCCCTTCTTGCATCGCTCCTTGCATCGCTCCTTGCATCGCTTTCTTGATGTGAGCACGGAAGGCGGCTGGCAGGATGGACGCGGCACGGCTCACCGCTTCGAGCCGGAAACTGCCGTCACCACGCACTCGGGGGGTCAGATCACCATGGCGAACCAGTACCCCGGACCGCCGCAGGAAGAGCCCGGCCAGAATCCGTACACCAAGCCGCAGGGTGGTCAGCCGGTGGAGCCCGGTTACGGCTATCCGCAGGGCGGGCAGCCCGGTGACCCCGGGTACGGCTATCCGCAGGCCACCCCCGGCATGCCGCCGACCACTCCGCCGCCCGTCCCCGCTCCCCAGGGGCCGCCGCCCGCGCCGGCCGGCGGCGGGATGCAGCTGCTGTCGCTCGGCGATATCTCGGTGTCCGGCGACACGATCATGACTCCGGGCGGTCCGATGCCGCTCAAGGGCGCGGCGTGGACGGCGACGGACATGTCGCGGACGGAGGTGTCGACCCCTCCATACGCGATCGTGCTCGCCATCATCTTCTTCTTCGCCTGTCTGCTCGGGCTGCTCTTCCTCTTGATGAAGGAGCGCAAGACGACCGGATTCGTGCAGGTCACGGTGAACAGCGGCGGCCGGCACCACGCCACGATGATCCCGGTGCAGTCTCCCGAGCAGGTCATGTTCGTGCTCAACCAGGTCAACTACGCCAGGTCGCTGAGCGTGTGAACCCGTCCGATCCGATGAACCCGTCCGAGGCCGTGAATTCCGAGGCCATGAATACCGTAGAGCCCATAGGGCCCACCGCCGCGTCGATCCGGAAGCGCACCGTCCTGCGGGCGACCGCCGCGCTCGGCGCCGGCGCGGCGGGCGCCGTCTACCTCTGGCACACCAACCCGCACCAGCCCGGGCAGGTCCTGCTCCCGTGCCCCTTGAAATGGGCGACCGGAGTGCTGTGCCCGCTGTGCGGCGGCACCCGGATGGCGTACGACCTGCTGCACGCCGATGTCGTGGCGGCGTTCCACGACAACATGGTGCTGCTGGCACTGGGCGTGCCGGCCGTGGTCTACGTCGTGGCGCGCTGGCTGACCGCGGGGCTGAAGGGGCGCTATTTCCGGCCGCGGCTGACCGCCCGCGGCAATGCCGTGGCACTCGGCATCGCCGCGGTGTGGATGATCGGCCGCAATCTCGTCGGCTGACGGGGGGGGCAGGGCCGCGGGGTCAGCGGACGGTGACGGTGACCACCGGCGAGACCGTCCTGTCCGCGGCGACGCGGAGCTCGTTGACGCCCTTGATGCCGAGCTTCACGCGCACCCCGTACGCACCGCTGGTGTTGACCGGAGCCGACGCGGGCAGGGAGACCCACTTGGCGCCCTGCTTCTGCTGGACGTTGACCTTGCTGCCCGCCTTGATGCCCTTGGCTACGCCGGCTATCCGGAACTCCTGCCAGGCGTTCACCGTGGTCGCGCTGGCCTTGGCGGTGAGCGACGCCGCCGCCGGCGCGGTGGCCACGACGGGGGTCGGCGAATGCAGGTGCGTAGGCGCGGCGAAGGCGGCCGCCCCACCTCCGGCGAGCAGGGCTACGGCGACCACACCGACGGTGGCGTAACGGAGTGCACGGTTCATATCGGTCCTCACTGATGAGCCTGTTGTGGGCCTGTTGACGGCCGTCATGGCCTTCACTGAGGAACACGGGTGACACAAGGGGAAAGTTCCTTCGAACCGGGACGCACCGGCCACCTGTCGCAGAACTGGCGAAAAGCGAATGCGGCTTCCCCTTATGGCAGTTGGGAAGCGGGCCGACACGCGGACGCGAACCTGGCCGAAACCGTACGGTCCGCGGCACGGCTACCGGTCCGCGGCACCACTACAGCGAGACCAGCAGCCAGCATCCCGCGGCCAGGAACACCACCCCGAACAGCAGCGCCGCCACCGCTCCGACCGGCCGGCTGACACCATCGGCGACCGGCGCGCCGGTCCGTACGGCGATACCCGTCCACATCAGCAGTCCGGCGCCGAACAGGGCGAAGGCCGCGCCGGCAAAGGCTTCGGGTCCACTCTCCATACGGGCAGCGTGGCACCCCTGGACTGCTCCCGGGCGAACACCGGATGAACGGCGTCCGCTTTCCCTCTCCCCCGCTTTCCCCCGCCTCAGCTCCCCTGGGCCACCGGCACCAGGAACCCCTGCTCGATCAACATCCGGATCGATTCCGGCGTACGGTCCCGCAGCCGGACCGGGTCCTCGCCGACAAGTTGGGCGATGGCGTCCAGAATCCGCCCGGCCGGCAGCGAGCCGTCGCACACCCCGGCAAAGCCCGCACCGACCGTGTCCACCTTCGTGGCCCGCCGCATCCCGCGGTTCTGACGCAGCACCACATGCTCCGGGTCCTCCGCGCCGGGCAGCCCGACCTGCTCCTGCACCACCTCGCCCGCCAGCCGGAAGTGCCCGGCCAGCAGCGCCGCGTCGTCCGTCGCCCGCAGATAGTCCTGGCGGTCGAAGTGCCGTACGACGCAGTCCCCCAGCGGCTGTTCGACCGGGTGGGGCCATTCCTCGACCGTGATGGACGGGGTGTCGGAGCCGGACTTGCGCAGTGCGATCCAGCCGAAGCCGACGGCCTTGGTCTTGCGCGCCTCGAATTCGTCGAGCCAGGCGTCGTACCGCGCGGCGTACGCCTCATCGCCGGCGCGGTGGTCGCCGGCATCGCGCAGCCACAGCTCGGCGTACTGCGTGACGTCCTGCACCTCGCGCTGCACGATCCAGGCGTCGCAGCCGCGCGGCACCCACGAGCGCAGCCGGTCGGTCCACTCCTCGCCCTCCACATGCTGCCAATTGGCCAGCAGCTGGCAGTAGCCGCCGTCGTTGAGATGCGCGGCGGCCTGCTGGACCAGCGTCCGGCACAGGTCGTCGCCGCCCATCCCGCCGTCCCGATAGGTCAGGCGTGCCCCTTCGGGACGGAGGGGCGAGATCACGAACGGCGGGTTGGACACGATCAGGTCGAACGTCTCCTCCCTGACCGGCTCGAACAGCGAGCCCTCCCGCAGATCCGCCGGTCGTGCCCCGGAGAGCGCCAGCGTCAGCGCGGCGATCCGCAGCGCCCGGGGGTTGAGGTCGGTGGCCGTCACCTGGGTGGCGTGCTGAGCGGCGTGCAGCGCCTGGATGCCGGATCCGGTACCGAGATCGAGCGCCTTGCCGACGGGCCGGCGGGCAGTGAACCCGGCAAGGGTCGTGGACGCGCCGCCCACACCGAGCACCAGCTGCGCACGGTCCGCTTCCCCGACACCCCGGATGCCGCCCGCGCCGCCGACCGCACAGCCCAGGTCGGAGACGATCCACCAGTCCTGGCCCTCGGGGCCGCCGTACGGCCGGACGTCCACACTGGCGCGTACGTCGTCGCCCTCCTGCACCAGCCAGCCGTCGGTGAGGCAGTCCGCCACCGGCAGCGCGGCCTGGGCCCGCCGCAGCGCCACGGGACGCTGCAACAGAAACAGCCGCACCAGGGTCTCCAGGGGGCTGTCGCCGCGCGTCGCCCGCAGCGCGGGCACGGTCTCGCTGCGGGCCAGCGCGGCATAGGCAGGCGCGCCGAGCAGGTCCAGCAGCCCGTCGGCGGTGAAGGCGGCGGCCAGCAGCGCTTCGCGCAGCCGGGCGGTGCGGGCGTTGCTCTCGGGGTCCCGGGCATCTGCGGTGGGGAGGTGCGTACTCACGCTCCCCATTGTCGGGGCAACCACTGACAATCGGCGACGGCCCGGCGCCGCGCCCTTTCCCGGGCGCGTCGCCGGGCCGTGTGCCGGGCGCCGGAATCCGCCCGCGGCGGTT
Source organism: Streptomyces sp. NPDC050636 (assembly GCF_040654775.1). Taxonomy (NCBI): domain Bacteria; kingdom Bacillati; phylum Actinomycetota; class Actinomycetes; order Kitasatosporales; family Streptomycetaceae; genus Streptomyces; species Streptomyces sp. NPDC050636. The sequence goes on along the minus strand of NZ_JBFAIP010000035.1, from coordinate 58,039 downwards.
CCGGAGCGTTCTCGCTACGACCTCCGCTACGACTTCTTGGGGGACGGCGCCGGAGACCCCGCCCCGCCCTGGGCCTGACAGCCCTTCTGCGCGGCCATGGCCTTGCCGACGTCGCCGGACTCCAGGTTCTTGAAGGCCGCCTCGCTCTGCTTGTTGAGCTTGTTGATGCCGTTGGAGAGATCCCGCAGGCCGTCCGCGAACTTCAGCTTGTCCTTGGTGTCCAGCCCCTCGACCTGCTTCTTGAGGTCTGCGTATCCCTTGGAGAGCGAGTTGAGCTCCTTGACCGCCTCCTTCTGGGCGGCCTCGCCGCCTTCGCTCGGCGGTGCGCCCGCCGTGTCCAGGGACTTGGCCAGCGAGGCGTAGGCGTTGGAAATCTTCTGGAAGGCAGCCGAGTCGGTCTGCTGGACCTTCTTGGAGTCCGTACTGCCGTCATCTGCCGTCTGCATGGCGGCGTTGGCGTCCTGGATCTGCTTGAACTGAGACTGCGCAGGGTCGCAGAACTTCTTCGCCCAGTCGTTGAGTTCTTTGTTGTCGTCGCTGCAGCCGGTCAGCGCGAGCAGGAGTGCCGCACCGCCGGACAGTGCAGCCACTAGCTTCTTGTTCACCGGATTGGTCCCTTCCATGGCTCTCGGCCCCGGAACATACACGTCCAAAGGGCCTGGTCCATGAGTCGGGCATCCCGGCCGCCCCTCATTGCAGCCATTTGCACCAAGGAGCGCAGGGCCACCCGAGCACACCGAGGGCGGGCGCCCGGCACGCACAAAAAGCGCCGGACACCCGCCCGTTGACCTGCTCGGGGGGCCTTTCGCGGAACCCGTCCCGGCTAGGACGCCACCGCCGTCTCCGCCGACTTCGCGGTGTTTTCCGAGTGCTCCCGGGTTTCGGAGTTGTCTTCGTCACCCACGGCGATACCGCGCCTCTTGGAGACGTACACCGCACCGACGATGACGCCGATCGCGAGCACCGAGACCGCGATCCGCACACCGAGGTTCTTGTCGTCGCCGTAGGAGAACTTGACCACGGCGGGCGCGATCAGCAGGGCCACCAGGTTCATGACCTTCAGCAACGGGTTGATCGCCGGGCCCGCGGTGTCCTTGAACGGGTCGCCGACGGTGTCGCCGATGACCGTCGCGGCATGCGCCTCACTGCCCTTGCCGCCGTGATGCCCGTCCTCGACGAGCTTCTTGGCGTTGTCCCACGCACCACCGGAGTTGGCGAGGAAGACCGCCATCAGCGTGCCGGTGCCGATCGCGCCCGCCAGGAACGAGCCGAGCGCCCCTACGCCGAACGTGAAGCCGACCGCGATCGGGGTGAGCACCGCCAGCAGACCCGGGGTCGCCAGCTCGCGCAGCGCGTCCTTGGTGCAGATGTCGACGACGCGGCCGTACTCCGGCTTCTCGGTGTAGTCCATGATCCCGGGGTGCTCGCGGAACTGCCGGCGCACCTCGAAGACCACCGCACCGGCCGACCGCGACACCGCGTTGATCGCCAGCCCGGAGAACAGGAAGACGACCGAGGCGCCGAGGACCAGCCCGACCAGGTTGTTGGGCTGCGAGATGTCCAGGCTCAGCCCCAGCCCGCTCGCCGCGTCACCCACCTCCCGTACGGCGGTGGCGATCGCGTCCCGGTACGAACCGAAGAGCGCGGCCGCCGCCAGCACCGCCGTCGCGATGGCGATGCCCTTGGTGATGGCCTTGGTGGTGTTGCCGACCGCGTCCAGGTCGGTGAGGACCTGCGCGCCGTCGCCCGTGACGTCGCCGGACATCTCGGCGATGCCCTGCGCGTTGTCGGAGACCGGCCCGAAGGTGTCCATCGCCACGATCACGCCGACGGTGGTCAGCAGGCCGGTACCGGCCAGCGCCACCGCGAACAGCGCCAGCATGATGGAGGCGCCGCCCAGCAGGAACGCCCCGTAGACGGCCAGTCCGATCAGCACCGCCGAGTAGACCGCCGACTCCAGGCCGATCGAGATCCCGGACAGGATCACGGTGGCCGGCCCGGTCAGCGAGGTCTTCCCGATGTCCCGTACGGGCCGCCGGGTGGTCTCGGTGAAGTAGCCGGTCAGCTGCTGGATCAGCGCGGCGAGCACGATGCCGATGGTGACCGCCACCAGCGCCAGCATCCGGGGGTCGCCGCTCCGGCCGAGGATCTCCGGGTCGGTGACGCCGGCCAGGTCCTTGTAGCTGGACGGCAGGTAGGTGAACACCGCGACGGCCACCAGGACCAGCGAGATCGCCGCGGAGATGAAGAAGCCGCGGTTGATGGCCGTCATACCGCTGCGGTCGCTGCGCCGTGGTGCGACGACGAAGATGCCGATCATCGCAGTGACCACGCCGATCGCCGGGACCAGCAGCGGGAAGGCGAGTCCGGCGTCGCCGAAGGCTGCCATGCCCAGGATGAGCGCGGCGACCAGCGTCACGGCGTACGACTCGAAGAGGTCGGCCGCCATGCCGGCGCAGTCGCCGACGTTGTCGCCCACGTTGTCCGCGATGGTGGCGGCGTTGCGCGGGTCGTCCTCGGGGATGCCCTGCTCGACCTTGCCGACGAGGTCGGCGCCGACGTCCGCGGCCTTGGTGAAGATGCCGCCGCCGACCCTCATGAACATCGCGATCAGCGCGGCGCCCAGACCGAATCCCTCCAGCACCTTGGGCGCGTCGACCGCGTACACGAGCACCACGCAGGAGGCGCCGAGCAGCCCGAGCCCCACGGTGAACATGCCGACGACGCCACCGGTACGGAAAGCGATCTTCATGGCCTTGTGCGAGACGGCCGTAAGATCCTTTTCCCTGGCATCGCCCTCGGCGGGAGTTGCTTCCCTGGCGGCCGCCGCCACGCGCACATTGGCGCGCACCGCGAGCCACATGCCGATATAGCCCGTGGCCGCCGAGAATCCGGCGCCGATCAAGAAGAAGGCGCTGCGTCCCGCGCGCTGCGTCCAATCGTCCGCGGGCAGCAGCATGAGCAGGAAGAACACCACGACGGCGAATACGCCGAGGGTCCGCAACTGCCGTGTCAGATAGGCATTCGCGCCTTCCTGCACCGCGGCCGCGATCTTCTTCATGCTGTCGGTTCCCTCGCCGGCCGCCAGTACTTGGCGCACCAGCACAGCCGCGACGGCCAGTGCCGCCAAGGCAACGACGGCGATCACCAGCACCAGGCCGCGATTGCCGGTTGTCAGCGACGGTCCGGCCAGAAAAGAGGGGGTGTCAAGCAACTGAGGGGTGTAAGGCCCCGCCATTCGTCCTCCTTGACGTTTGGCACATGGGCGCGCGGAAGCACGCTCAGGCGTCCTGAGCAAGATGTGGACGGATTCTAGGGAGCCGCTCTAGATCAAAACAGTGCGCAACAAAGGGAATTCGCCGGTAGCCGCGAAGATCAAAAGGAAGGCGGCCACGGAATTCGCCCGGACGAAGGAATGCAACGAATTCGCTGACCGCTGCCCGATGATCTCTCTGTCGTACTGATCGCGCCCTGATCTCCGCTGCTCAATGACGCCGCGCGGCGCCCTGAGCCGGTAGGGATTGACGTGGCGACAGGGGCCGCTGAGCCCTTCTGCAACCGCCGAACGGGCACCTCGCCACGCGGTGCCCGCTCCGGAGAATCGGCTGATGAACCATCAGATCGAGTCCGGATCGCAACGCATGGGGCTGACGCGGAAGGGGCGACAGGGGAACGCTACGGGCCGTCAGCAGTGGCCCCGCGCAACGCTGCCGCCCGCTCGTACCGCAGGAGGACGACCCCTTCGCCATCGCCGGAACGCGTCCTGGTCCCTGCGGACCCGGGTGATGGTCATGCAGGGGCGGCGTCGGCGCCTTTCGCCGTGATGTCGTAGTGGGTGACGCCGCTGTCGTCGCGGATCTCGCCGAGGGAGATCTTCCGTACGCCTCGGCGCGTCTGGCGGCATCGGCGGCCCGTCCGCGTCCTCGACGACGTCACTGATCAGCAGTCGTCTTCCTCAGCGCGCGGATCATCGGAGCTCTTCAGGACGGCGGCCGTCGTGGACCGCATCACTCAGCGCGTCATCGCTACAGCAGCTGGTGGCTGCGGACGAAGACCGGCTCATCATCGTCCCCCTGGCGCACCGCAGGCGCTACGGAACGACCGCAGCGGGGGCCGTGGGCCAGCTCATCCGGATCACTCCGCCGTTCTCGCCGGCGGTCACCTCGACATCGTCGACCAGACCGCTGATGACGGCGAGACCCATCTCGTCCTCACCCTCGGCGTCGCCGCTCTCCGCGGCTTCGAGGCCGGTGCCTTCCGCGCCGGCACCGCCGGGCACTCCGTCGCCCACCTCGATCGAGAACTTCTTCTCGTCCTCGATCAGCAGCACCCGCACCGGGGCCGCGATGGCATTGCTGGCGTGCAGCCCGACCGCGCGGCTGCAGGCCTCACCGACGGCGAGACGCACCTCGTCCAGCACCGCCTCGTCCACCCCGGCGCGCCGTGCCACGGCAGCAGCGACCAGACGCGCGGTCCGAACGTGCTCGGGAAGCGCGCTGAAGCGAAGTTCGACGGTGGCCATGCCATCCCCCTCGATTTGCGGACGTGCAACGCGGGGGGCCGGACGGCTACGTCCGGGACCCCCCACTACTTCCTCCCCACGCCGGGAGCGCGGGCACCATGAAACCGTCAGTCAGTCGCGGCGACGGCTTCGTCGACCGAGGTGTGAATCGGGAACACCTTGGTCAGACCGGTGATACGGAAGATCTTGAGAATGCGCTCCTGGTTGCAGACCAGGCGCAGCGAGCCCTCATGGGCACGCACCCGCTTGAGTCCGCCGACCAGCACGCCGAGCCCAGTGGAGTCGAGGAAGTCGACACGTTCCATGTCCACCACGAGGTGGTAGCTTCCGTCGTTCACAAGCTCGACCAGCTGCTCCCGCAGCTTGGGCGCGGTGTATACATCAATCTAGCCACCGACCTCGACGACCGTACGGTCGCCAACGGTCCGGGTCGACAGGGACAGGTCCACGGATCCTCCAGCACCTTGCTATCGAGCGGTCGCCCCCCTGGGGCCTCCCCACCGTAGGTAGGGGCGGATCGGCAGCCGCGATGGCATTCAATCACTTACAAGCAGCATGCACGACGCCTTGCCGGCATTGTCCGTCACTCCGGTGACACACTCGGTGCCGATGGCCTCCAATCGACTCCCGCCGGATGCGGGCGCCAGCCCGTCCCCAGGCATGATTCTCGACCGTCTCGCCCGGGGCGCGACCCGCGCTGCGCGCATCACTCATACGGAGCACTTGCCCCCGCGGATCGGCAGCCATGCCGACTGGCCCGAACAGATCCGGCCGGAAGTGATCGATGCCATCCGTTCGGCCGGAATCGATCGCCCCTGGGCCCACCAGGCACGGACATCCGAACACGCGCTGCGCGGCGAGTCGGTCGTCGTCGCCACCGGCACCGCCTCGGGCAAGTCGCTGGCGTATCTCGCGCCGGTCCTCTCCACACTCCTGGACGGCTCCGAGGCGCCCAATGGCCGGGGGGCCACGGCCCTGTATCTGGCCCCCACCAAGGCCCTGGCAGCCGATCAGCGGCGCGCCGTACGCGAGCTGGCCGACCCGCTCGGCACGGCTGTCCGGCCGGCGGTCTACGACGGTGACACCCCCGTCGAGGAACGCGAATGGGTCCGCCAGTACGCCAACTACGTCCTGACCAACCCCGACATGCTGCACCGCGGCATCCTCCCGGGGCACGCCCGCTGGTCCTCCTTCCTGCGCGCGCTGCGGTATGTCGTGATCGACGAGTGCCACTCCTATCGCGGGGTGTTCGGCTCCCACGTCGCGCAGGTCATCCGCCGGCTGCGCCGCGTCTGCGCCCGCTACGGCTCCGAGCCGTCGTTTCTGCTCGCCTCCGCCACCGCCGCGGAACCCGCACAGGCGGCCACCCGGCTCACCGGTCTGCCCGTGGTGGAAATCACGGAGGACACGTCGCCCCGGGGCGAGTTGGTTTTCGCGCTGTGGGAACCGCCGCTCACCGAACTGCACGGCGAGCAGGGCGCCCCGGTCCGCCGCACCGCCACCGCCGAGACCGCGGACCTCCTCACCGACCTCGTCGTCCAGAGCGTCCGCAGCGTCGCCTTCGTACGGTCCCGGCGCGGCGCCGAACTGATCGCCCTGATCGCTCAGGAGCGGCTCGCGGAGGTGGACCGCTCGCTGCCCTCGCGGGTCGCCGCGTACCGCGGTGGCTATCTGCCCGAGGAACGCCGAGCGCTGGAACGCGCCCTGCACAGCGGCGGTCTCCTCGGCCTGGCCGCCACCACCGCGCTCGAACTGGGCGTGGACGTCTCCGGCCTCGACGCCGTACTCATCGCCGGCTATCCCGGCACCCGGGCGTCGCTGTGGCAGCAGGCCGGCCGGGCGGGACGCGCCGGGCAGGGCGCCCTCGCCGTGCTCGTGGCCCGCGACGACCCGCTGGACACCTATCTCGTGCACCACCCCGAGGCACTCTTCGACCAGCCCGTCGAGTCCACCGTCCTGGACCCCGACAACCCCTACGTCCTCGCCCCGCACCTCTGCGCGGCGGCCTCCGAACTCCCGCTCACCGAAGCCGACTTCCCGCTCTTCGGCCCCGCGACCGCCGGGCTGCTGCCGCAGCTGGAGTCCGCGGGTCTGCTGCGCCGGCGCGCCACCGCCTGGCACTGGACACGCCGCGAACGGGCCGCCGACCTCACCGACATCCGCGGCCAGGGCGGCTCTCCGGTGCAGATCGTCGAAGAAGGCACCGGTCGGCTGCTGGGCACCGTGGACGCCGGCGCCGCGCACACCACCGTCCACGACGGCGCCGTCCATCTCCACCAGGGCCGTACATATCTCGTCCGGCACCTGGACCTGGAGGACGATGTCGCCCTGGTCGAGGAGGCCAACCCGCCTTATTCCACGACCGCGCGCGACACCACCGCCATCTCCATCCTCGAAACCGACACCGAGGTCCCCTGGGGCGACGCCCGTCTGTGCTTCGGCTCCGTCGAGGTCACCAATCAGGTCGTCTCCTTTCTGCGCCGCAAGCTGATCTCCGGCGAGGTGCTGGGCGAGACCAAGCTGGACCTGCCGCCGCGGACGCTGCGCACCCGCGCGGTGTGGTGGACCGTCACCGAGGACCAGCTCGACGCCGCCCGCGTGCATCCCCAGCAGCTGGGCGGCGCGCTGCACGCCGCCGAACACGCCTCCATCGGCATGCTGCCGCTCTTCGCCACCTGCGACCGGTGGGACATCGGCGGCGTCTCCGTCCCCCTCCACCCGGACACCCTGCTGCCGACCGTGTTCGTCTACGACGGCCACCCCGGCGGCGCGGGCTTCGCCGAGCGCGCCTTCCACACGGCCGCCGAGTGGCTGACCGCCACCCGCCAGGCCATCGCCTCCTGCGAGTGCGACGCCGGCTGCCCGTCCTGCATCCAGTCCCCCAAATGCGGCAATGGGAACGACCCGCTCCACAAACGGGGCGCGATCCGCCTTCTGGGAGAGCTGCTGCGCGGGGTGCCGGGGGCGTAGCGGGCCGGGGCCGGGGTTCCGCGAGCGGCGGGACGTCCGCACGGCCGCCGTAGCGCCGCGCGCCCGCATGACCGCCGTCCTGGTGCCGGCAGGCCGGATCGCCGCCGTCTCGGCTCCGTCCCGCCGCCCCCGTACGGCCGCGGGTGGCCCGGCCCGTGCCCGTACCCGGGACGTGAACGGTCGGCGGCCGGCCTCGGCCGATACATCGGCGACCGCCCCCGTCAGGGAGCAACGCACCAGGCGGGTGTGCTGGGCGGCCGCCACCCGCCGCGCCGCCGCGCAGGCCCTCGCCGGGCCCTGGAAGGCGCGATCCGCGGCGGCCAGCGCCGCCAGGTCCGCGGCGCCGCCCGCCTGGTGCCGCGCCGTGACGGCCTGGCCGACGCCGATCAGCGCCACGAACACCGCGCACAGCGCCGCCGCCGCGAAGACCGTCCACACCGTCGCCGAACCCTCATCGCCCCACCGTCTCCTCCGCAAGAGCCACCGCCTCCCCACCGACCCGTACCCTCAGCCGGCCCACACCCGGCAACTCGGCCGCGACCCGTACGCGCACCAGATCGCCCTCCCGCGCCAGCACCACCCGCGCGCCTTGCGGAGCCGCGGCGCGGGCCGCCCGGAGCACCGCCGGTCCCGGCTCCGACCGTGCCGCCGCCCGTGCCCCGGCCCGTGCCGCGTCCGCGCACTCGATCCGGGCGCAGACCGCCATCAGGCCCCAGATGAGCGCCGCCACGACCACCACCAGCACCGGCATCACCACGGCCGCCTCGGCCGTCACAAAGCCCGCGTCACGCACGATCCGCCCGTCGGCGCGGGCACCGGGGCGGCCGGTGCCCGCGCCCTCAGAACGGGACATCGAGCGCCCTCTGGACAATCGACCCGAGCCTTGCCTGGACCGCGTCGCTGGTCAGGACCTTGAAGAGCACCGCCGCCAGGGCACATGCGGCCAGCGTCCCCACGGCGTATTCCCCCGTGACCATCCCCCGGTCCGGCTGCGCCGTACGCAGCTCCGCCCACCACCGTCGAAACATCGCCAACCCCCTTGAACTCGCCTCACCAACAGATCAGTTACGCCCCAGCAGCCCGCTCGCCAGGCCGACCAGCACCGGCGCCACCCCGAGCGTCAGAAACGCCGGCAGAAAGCACGCGGAAAGCGGCAGGGTGACCAGCACTCCCGCCCGCCGGGCCCGCGCGGCCGCCGCTCTGCCCCACTCGGAACGGAGCTCAGCGGCGATACGCGACGCCGATTCGACGGCCGGCACTCCGGATATCCCGGCGCGCTCCATGCACCGCGCCAGCCCCTCGGCTCCGGGGAGAGCCGCCAACCTCGACCACACAGCGGCCGGTTCGCCGCCCAGGCGCAGTTCCGCCGCCACATGGCGCAGCCGCTCGGCGACGACCCCGTCGAGCGACCGGCCCACCGCCTCGGCCGCCTCCCGCGGCCCGGCTCCCGCCGCGAGACAGGCGGCCAGCAGATCACCGGCCGGCGCCAGTTCCCTACGCACCGCGGCGCGCTCCAACCGCTGTGCCTCCGCCGTCCGTTGCCGCACCAGCCAGCGGTGCGCTCCGAGGCCCGCGACGAGTCCCGCCACGACGCCGGCCACCCCTCCGACGAGAAGGGCCACGAAGCCCGCCGCCCCGAGCGGCCCCGCCCATTCCTTCAGCCCATCGGCCCGACGATCGCCGTCCGTTGCGGTTCGCACCCTGTCGCGCCACCCGGTCGGCGTGATGCGACGTGCCGGCCGGGGCGCGCCCAGAATGGCCGCCACCCGTTTCCGTACGACCCGGCCGCGGTGCGCCTCCCGCACCCATGCGGTCGCGCACAGCGCACCCCATACGACCGGGGCCGCCATCCCCACCCTGTGGACAACTTCCGGGTCAATGCCGAGCCTCACCGCGCCCCTCCCCTCTCACAGCTGCTGATTTCCGTCCGCGCCCGTCCGGGGTCCGCCCCACCGCCGGCATCGCATCGGCGACGATGCGGGCCGTCCAGGCCACCCCGCCCCACTCCAGTAGTCCGCCGATCACCAGGCAGCCCCAGCCGACCGGGGTGTGCAGCAGCACCCGCAGCGGGTCCGCGCCGAGCGCGCTGCCCATCAGGAGCCCACACACCGGCAGCAGTGCGAGCATCAGCGCTGTGGCCCGCGGGCCCGCCAACTCGGCCCGCAGCTGCTCGCGTTGGTCACGCCGGGCACGGAGCCCGGACGCGATCCGCTCCAGCCCGGCGGCCAGCCCGGCGCCGCCCTCCACCGCGACCTGCCAGCAGGCCGCCATGCCGGTCAGCCCGTCGGCGCCCGGCAGCCGCGCCGCCGCACGCAGCGCCCGGGGGACGTCCCCTCCATAGCGCGCTGCCGCCCAAACCGTCGGGCCCGCCGATCCGAGGCCCGGCGCCTCTATGGCGAGCAGGGCCTGCGCCGGCTGCCGCCCGGCGCGCAGCTCGCCCGCCACGCCGACACAGAGGCCGATCACCTCGTCGGTCCGCCGGTCCCGTTCACGCTCCGCCCCGCGCGCCGCCAGCCGGCGGCGGACGATGAACACAGCCGCCACCGAGGCGAGTAGGGGCACCACCGACCTGCCCAACACCCCCACCCCGAGCCCCACCGGCAGACACCAGACCTCCCGCCCGATGCGGCCCCGGCACGCGAGGCGCGCAAGCCGCCGCCCCGCCGTCACCCATGGCGCCCGCCCACCCGCCCCGTCCGCGAGCAACTCCCGAGCCCGCCGCCCCGTGCCGTCCCGCCCACCACCGGCCAGCCAGCCCGCACCCCCCGCGCAGAGCACCGCAACCCACCCCGAGATCAACGCGGCCGTCACCACCGCTCGCCCCCATCCCGCGCACACAACCCCGCCAACCGCCCCCAGCCGCGTGCCTCTTGGAAGCCGTCCGGGCTCCAGATCGCGGCCGGTACGGTCACCACGAAGCCATCGCGGTCCCGCTCCAGGACATGGATCTCGGCGATCCGGCGCCGGCCGTCCCGGTCCCGTACGAGATGCAGGACCACCGAGACGGCGGCGGCCAACTGGCTGTGCAGCGCGGCGCGGTCCAGGCCGGCGGTCGCGCCGAGCGCCTCCAGCCGTGCGGGGACGTCGCAGGCGGCATTGGCATGCACCGTGCCGCAACCCCCCTCATGCCCCGTATTGAGGGCCGCCAGCAGATCCGTGACCTCGGCGCCGCGCACCTCGCCCACAACCAGCCGGTCCGGCCGCATCCGCAGCGCCTGCCGGACGAGGTCCCGCAGCGTGACCCGCCCGACGCCCTCCTGGTTGGCGGGCCGAGCCTCCAGCCGCACCACATGGGGATGGTCCGGGCGCAGCTCCGCCGAGTCCTCGGCCAGCACGATCCGCTCGGCCGGTCCCACCAGCCCCAGCAACGCGCTGAGCAGCGTCGTCTTGCCCGAGCCGGTGCCCCCGGTGATCAGGAACGACAGCCGGGCGGCCAGCAGCGCGGTGAGCAGCCGCTCGCCTCCCGGCGGCACCGTCCCGGCCGCGACCAGCTCCGCGAGGGCAAAGGCCCGGGGCCGCAGCACCCGTAAGGAGAGGCAGGTCCCGGCGACCGCCACCGGGGGCAGCACGGCATGCAGCCGCGTACCGTCCGGCAGCCGGGCGTCCACATACGGCCGGGCGTCGTCGAGCCGCCGCCCGGCCACCGCCGCCAGCCGCTGGGCCAGCCTGCGCACCTGTGCCGCGTCCCGGAACCGCACCTCCGTACGCTCCAGCCCGCCGCCCCGGTCCACCCATACCTCGTCCGGCGCGGTGACGAGAACGTCCGTCACATCGGGCGCGGCCAGCAGCGGCTCCAGGGGCCCGCTGCCGACCATCTCGGACCGCAGCGCGGCCACCACGCCCAGCACCTCGGCGTCCCCGAGGATCCGCCCCTCCTCCCGCAGCGCCACCGCCACCCGCGCCGGCGTCGGCTCCGCCCCGGCCTCGGCCAGCCGCCCGCGCACCACCTCCAGGAGCTCCCGGGTCATGACCGCACACCGCCCCGCGCCTCGTCAGAAGCCGCCCCGCCGCCCCCCGGGACCCGTTCCCAGAACCCCGCACAGAACCGGGCCAGTGGTCCGCGCGCGTTCGCCCCTGGTGGCACACCGCGCGACGACTCCTCCAACAGGCCGTCCTCCCACGGCAGTTCGCCCGCCAGGGGCAGTTCCAGGAGGCGGGCGATCTCCTCCGCCTCCAAGCCGGTACGCGCCCCCGGGACGCCGCGCGCCACCGTCCGCAGATCACGCAGCACCGTTTGGACGCCGGCCGCCACCCGCCGGGCCGCCGCGACCGCCCGCACTTCCCTCGGGACGAGCAGCAGCCCCACATCCACCTGCGCCAGCGCTTCCGCCACCGCTTCGTCGACACGGCGCGGCAGGTCCACGACCACCACCCCGCCGCGGCGGCGCGCCGCCGCCATGACCGCACGCATGGCCGGTGGCGGGACGGCGACCTCGGCGCCGCGGTCCCAGCTCAGCACCCGTAAGGAATGCAGCCGCGGCAGTGACTCCTCCAGGGCGCCGCAGGCCACCCGGCCACGGGATGCACAGAAGTCGGGCCAGCGCAGGCCCTTCTCCTTCTCCCCGCCCAGCGGGACGTCGAGCCCGCCGCCCAGCGAAGCCCGAGAGTTCGCGAATTCTGAAGGTCATCAGCGGCGAACTGGAGGGACGTCACGAGCCTGAGAGGGCTTGGCCCGCGGGGTTCAGGATCGCGACCAGAGCGACCGTCTCAGGGCGATGGAGTGGCCGCTCGGACGTATCGCAGGCACGTCTCAGCTCCGAGGCCGAACATCTTGGCGATCCGAAGAGGGTCCGGCCCGGCGATCGCTTCCTCCAGGAGCCGATCTTGCCGGAGGCTCTCGACCGTCACAGGCAGCCCTCTGAACAGTGACTTCAGCCAGTAACGGCTTACGGACGTATCGCGTTTGGCCGTCTGCTGAGTCCGAAGGAGGTAGGGGTTCGAAGATCCCGGCCATCGCTGGTCCCGGTGACGTCGGTATTCGCGGACAGCCTCAGCCGTGAAGTCGTCCAGGGGCCGGGTTGCGTCCCGATGCCGCAGGCGTCGGGACGCAAGATCGATGTCGCTGTCGCCAAGTGCCCTGATTTCGTGCGGGAAGAGCGCGTGCATGCCGGCCAGGGCGACGACTACCCGCAAGGCCGGATTGGCGGCCGCACCGGCTGCGACTTGCTGCAACCGGTCGGGCGCGAGAGGAGCCGGGGCGTGGAGCTCAATGTGGCCCACCTTGATCCGTCTGGCCGGGTCAACGAAGACGAGGCGACGGGCTTTGAGGACTTTGAACAGGTCACGAATAGCCACGCTCTCCCGCTGGGCCTTCGTGCGGTTGGCCAGCCACTTTGTGATGTCCTTCCGGGTGACCTGTCGCAGGGTCGTATAGCCCAGATCGCGACAGTGAAGTGCGAAGGGGACGAGCAGTCGGATCCGGATTTCGATCGTCTGCCGGGCACGCGGCCGGCGCCTCGGCGTCCCGTGATGAAGGACATCGAAGTAGGCAGCGGCCTCGCTGCGGATCTGGTCGGGCAGCGGGGCAAGGCGAGAAGCGATGAACACGGCGACAGGGTCGGGGGCATCGTCTTCCAGTAATTCGAGGTCGTCGAGAACGTCGATGAGATGCACCGCGGGAGTGTCCACGTGCTCGGCGAGAGCATGGGCGGTGGTCGCCCTGATCTTCTGAAAGGGCTGGTGCAGGCCCGTGAGGATGGCCAGGCCACATCGGATTCTCTTGAGGGTGGCCTGGTTCCAGCCTCGCGCCACCGCGAGTTCTTCCGCACGGTCGATCACGAACCGCGCGTATCGGGGATCGTCGACCACAAAGCTCATCCAGGCGCCACTTTTGAGCTTCGGTGAAGCCCGAAGGCACCTGAAATCCCAAGGAGGCTCAAAGAGTTCGAGCTGGACGCTCCAGGGAGGAACGAGGCTGATCGACCGGCCGGATGACTGCTCGTGCGGCTGCTTGGCCTGCCGGGGGAAACGGAGACTGATCGCGCGGTGCATGTTGGCGAAGGCCAGCTGGTGCCCCGTCCGGGCTGCGGTCGTCAGGTCGAGCTTGGCCTTGTTCTCGGGCCCGGCGGCAAAGGCCGCCTGCTTGTGGCAGGCCCGGCAGGCTTCACGCCTCAGCGGTGCGACCTGGCCACAGGTTCGGCATTCGCCGGCGTTGTACGTGTACTTCCATCGCCGGCAGGCTTCGCAAAGGATCTCGGCGCCTCCCGGGTATAGGTGATGGCCCCATGCCCCGCAGTCCTTGCAGCTGGTCGCCACCGGCGTCCGGTGCCTGATTCTCGTCACAGAGGTGGCACCAGACCGCGAGAACTACCACCACGACCACTGCCGCCCCGCCGACGGCCTTCCCCGGCCGCAGGGCGGAGTGCAGGCGCCTGGGCCCCGCGACCGGTCGGCTCGGGCCGTCGTGCCCGCGCCTTCTCGGGTTCCCGCACGAGAAGGTCACTGGGATCGCATTGCAGCACTTCGCAGATCACATCGAGGTCGTCCAGACGGACCGTCACCGGCTGGCCGGCCCACAAGCTGGACATCTTGCCTGCACTGATCACCAAGCCGGCTTCGGCAAGCAGACGTTGAAGTTCGGAGGACTTCCAGATGTCACGCTGGGCCGCGATCATTCTCAGATTCCACTTCACTGTGCTCCTCCGAAACGGATCTGTGCCCGCTGACCGGCCTTGACCCAGGCGTCTTCGATGTGAGTCCGGTTGACATGCACATAGATCATGGTCGTATTGATCCACTTATGCCCTAGTAGCTCTTGAATCGCCACGACATCCACGCCCTGGCGATAGAGCTCGGAGGCAGCGAAGTGCCGCAGGACATGCGGAGTCAAGTTGCCTGCCTGCCGGGGCAGATGAGCCCCGACGGACTTCTTCAAGTGCAGGCGGAGGGTGTCGGTGTCCACTCGCAGGCTAGAGCCGTCGGCCGCCCGCCGTTCGGAGGGGAACAGCGGAGCCCCAGGAACGTCGGCCCTGTCGTCGTACTCCCATCGAGGCCCGTCAACCCACCATTCCAAGAGCGCCCGACTGCCGTTGATCAGCGGGACCAGCCGCTCCTTCTTGCCGCTGCCGCGGTGCCCCTTCCCGCGCAGAAGGATCTTCCCGAACGACCCGAGGTCCCAGTGAATGTCGTCGACGTTCGCCAGGCACAGCTCCGACACCCGGGGGCCGATCAGGCTCGCCAGCCGCATCGCGGTATAGCTCCGCACGATCGGCAGAGGCTTCCTCGACTGCGGCACGTCGGCCCGCCAGCCGGAGAACAACTGGTCCACCTCAGTGCACGTCGGCGGGATTCTCAGCCGCCCGGTGGTGCCCCCGCGCGGCCTGTTGATCTCATCCAGGGGCGACTCGACGACATACCCCGTCGCGGCATGGATGTCGGCCTTGTGCCGCATCTCAAGAAACTCGAAGTACACACTGAGGCCCTGGGCCATACGGACCTTCGTGCCACTCGCCAGATGGCGCCGGTCCTCACCGAAGTAGCGGTCGAGGTCCGCCGGTTCCATCTCCCACATCGGCCGCCCAAGCCACGACCGGACCTGGACGACGGCTTCGACGTCCTTCGACACGGTGTCGTCACCAGTGCCGGCCGAGAAGCGGGCCAGCACGAACTCGGACAGCAGATCCTGCTCAAAGGCCGCGACTTCCTCCGGAGTCGTCAGACGAAGCTCCGGGCGGATGCCCTGCACAACCGCCAGGGACACGGAACCTCCAGCTCGATCATCCAGCCAAATACTCGGATTGGACGACAGAGTCTCAGGATTTTCGAGGCTTCATCATTCCCTGATCGGGTCAAGCGCGAGGCGCAAAGTTGAAGGTCAGCGACGGGCCTGGACGGCCTCCCCCTGCACTGCCCGCCGGGAACTCTCGGGGACAAGGTCAGGATCTCCGTCCACCAGCATGGTGGGCCGACCGGCACGGGCTGCCGTGACGGCCAGCGCGCAGGCGAGGGTGCTCGCTCCGGCGCCGCCACAGCCGCCGATGACGCCGACCGTGAGCGCCGGGGGTCCGACTCCCTCGACGGCGTCGGCGATCCGGTCCACCAGCCAGCGCTCGTCACCGGGGAGCGTCAGAACCCGCTCCGCCCCGATGGCGACGGCTCGCCTCCAGAGCCCGGGGTCATGTGCGTCCGAGCCGATGAGGATGACGCCGGCTCTGCGTCCGACGCCGCTCAACCGGGCCGCGCGATCATCGCCGACGATCACCAGGGGCGCCGCTTCCCATGCCCCTTCACTGGCCGGCGGGCCGTACGCCACTTCGGGCAGCGCGCCGGCCGCCGCGCACAGCCGGAGAAGATCGTCGAGGAGCCGTTCGTCCTCGGTGATGATCAGCGGTCCGCCCCGTTCCGCTCCGGTTCGAGCCGGCCGATCGGATGCCATGGATCCGGCCACGTTCTGTCCCCCTATCGCTACGCAACTCGCTCATCCGCGAACTCCGCGGACTTTTACGGTGCAGCGATCGGGAAAATCCCGGGGATCTTGACCCAAATCTGTGGACAACTCCGCGCCTGTGAATATCCCCGTCACCTATTCAAGCGACGAACGGCTACTTCTGAGGCTTGAGAGGGGCTTCCGCAGAGCATCCTGACAACTACGGTGTGTAACGACGTGTGGGTAACCGCCAGGCCGCGACGCGAAGGGAAGAGGAAGGGCCGGATCCGCGTCCGACGACGCAAAACGCGTCCGGACATGCGACGACCCCCGCCGGGGGGGAGAGCGGGGGTCGTCCCCACGGCCGACTCGGGGGGGGAGGAGCCGGACCGGGTTAGCACGGTCGCGAACGATCCGTGACTTCCATGGTGTACCCGAGAGCCTTCTCAGGCAAACCCACACGCCGCACCTTACGCCGAATGGTTGGCGCCCTATGCTCACCCCGTGGAAAACCACTCCGTACCTCACTCGACTCCCCGTACTGCCGCGTTCTTCGACTTGGACAAGACCGTCATTGCAAAGTCGAGCACGCTGACCTTCAGCAAGTCGTTCTACCAAGGTGGCCTGATCAATCGCCGGGCCGTACTACGCACCGCCTACGCCCAGTTCGTGTTCCTCGCGGGCGGCGCGGATCACGATCAAATGGAGCGGATGCGCGAATATCTCTCCTCGCTCTGCCGCGGCTGGGACGTGGCCCAGGTCCGCGAGATCGTCGCCGAGACACTGCACGATCTGATCGACCCGATCATTTACGACGAGGCGGCCTCGCTCATCGAGGAGCACCACGCCGCCGGCCGCGATGTCGTGATCGTCTCCACCTCGGGCGCGGAGGTCGTCGAGCCGATCGGCGAACTCCTGGGCGCCGACCGCGTCGTGGCCACCCGGATGGTCGTCGGTGAGGACGGCCGCTTCACCGGCGAGGTCGAGTACTACGCCTATGGGCCGACCAAGGCGCAGGCCGTCCGGGAACTCGCCGCGTCCGAGGGCTACGACCTTGAGCGCTGCTATGCGTACAGCGACTCGGCGACCGACGTCCCGATGCTCGAAGCGGTCGGCAACCCGTACGCGGTCAATCCGGACCGGGCGCTTCGCCGCGAGGCGCTCGGCCGCGGCTGGCCGGTGCTGTCCTTCAACCGCCCGGTCCCGCTCAAGCAGCGGCTGCCGGTGCTGTCGCTGCCCCCACGGCCGGTACTCGTCGCCATCGCCGCGGTGGGCACGGCGGCCGCCACCGCGGGCCTGGTCTGGTACGCGAGCCGGCGGAAAACAGCGCGACAACGACTCGCCCGTATTACCCGCGTTTGAAGGAGAACGTAAAGATCTGCAGGCTGGGGTTCCGCTTATCCCGCATCGGTAGTACAAAGGACTTAACGGCCCGCGAGACCAAGGACATCCGAAAGGAAGACCTTTAACGCAGTAAGGCCCACGGACCGATGCATGAATGTCGGGCACCCACGCGACGCCGACCCGTCGATTGCGGGCCAGCCGCACCAGGTAACCGGACGAAGATTCCGACCTGATCGGCAAATTTCGTGCACGCATGGTAACCCGGCAGACGTGCCAGCGGCGGTACCGCAGGAAATGGGTACCGCCGCACCCCTGTTCAGGGGCGGATGAGCCGGAATCCCGGGCCCCTGACCAATGGCCTCGCCCCGCTCCGCAGCCCCGCGTTCACGCCGCGCCGCGCTGCAGCGCCTCGCAGACCGCGGTGCTCTCCCGGGAGCCCAGCCCGACCGCGCGCCCGCAGTGCGCGATCCACGCCGCGACGCCCTCCGGAGTGCCCGAGGCATAGCCCTCCAGGGCCGCGAGATAGGCCGCGCGCCCCGGTTCGGCGTGCCCGACCTCCGCCGGACAGATCGACTTCGGGTCCAGTCCGCTGCCCACCAGCACGATCCGCTCCGCCGCCCGCGCCACCAGCCCGTTGAACGACCCGAAGGGGCGCAGCGCCAGCAGCTCGCCGTGCACCACCGCGGCGGTCACCAGGGCAGGCGCCTCGGTACCGGCCAGCAGCAGCCGCGCCAGCCCGTCCAGTCGCCCCGCGACCTCATCGGCGTCCGGCAGCGGCAGCTCGACCAGTGGTTCGTCCACCGGCTCACCGGCCAGCCGCGGGCGACCCACCGCGTCGTCCGCCTCGCCACCGCCGGCCGCCACCAGATGGAGCCGGGCCAGCACCCGTAGCGGCGACTGCCGCCATACGCTCAGCAGTTGGCCGGCTTCCGCGGTCAGCCGCAGCGCCGCGCCGACCGTCCGCGGCTCACCGTCGACTCCGAAGTCGGTGCGCCGCCTGACCTCCTCAAGCACCCAGTCCGCACCGGAAAGCGCCGCGGAAGCGCGCGCTCCGCGCAGCGCGGCCTCCGAGGTGACCTCATTGCTGCGGCGGCGCATGATCCGGTGCCCGTAGACCCGGTCTACGGCCTTGCGTACGGAGTCCACGGACTCGGCGACCCCCGGGAGCGACGCCAGGGCCGCGAGCGGGTCGTCGCTCGCTTTCGGGGGTACGGGGGGCGTTCCCCCGGAAATTGCAGCCATGGGTACGACCCTACGCACCACCGGGCCACGCCCCTCGAAGGAGTGGTCTTCTTCACGCAAACCTCTCACCGAAAGCAATATGACGATTACCCTTGGTGAACATGAAGATCGCTTTCGTAGGCAAGGGTGGCAGCGGTAAGACCACCCTGTCCTCCCTGTTCATCCGGCATCTCGCCGCGGCCCGTATCCCTGTGATCGCGGTGGACGCCGATATCAATCAGCACCTGGGCGCCGCCCTCGGCCTGGACGAGACGGAGGCCGCCACGCTTCCCGCGATGGGCGCCCATCTCCCGCTGATCAAGAACTACTTGCGCGGCAGCAATCCGCGGATCCCGTCCGCCGAGACGATGATCAAGACGACGCCGCCGGGCGAGGGCTCGCGGCTGCTGCGGGCCGGCGGGGACAACCCCGTCTTCGACGCCTGCGCACGGACCGTGCCGCTCGATGACGCCTCTGTGCGGCTGATGGCGACCGGCCCGTTCACCGAGTCCGATCTGGGCGTGGCCTGCTACCACTCCAAGGTCGGTGCGGTCGAACTGTGCTTGAACCACCTCGTGGACGGCCGTGAGGAGTACGTCGTCGTCGATATGACGGCCGGCTCGGACTCCTTCGCCTCCGGTTTGTTCACGCGCTTCGACATGACTTTCCTGGTGGCCGAGCCGACCCGTAAGGGCATCGCGGTCTACCGCCAGTACAAGGAGTACGCACGGGACTTCGGCGTCCGCCTGAAGGTCGTGGGCAACAAGGTGCAGGGCCCGGACGACCTGGCGTTCCTGCGTGCGGAGGTGGGCGACGACCTGCTGGTGACCGTCGGGCACTCCGACTGGGTGCGCGCCATGGAGAAGGGCCGTCCGGCCCGCTTCGCCCGCCTTGAGGAAGCCAACCGCCGCGCCTTGGCGACGCTGCACACCGCGGCCGACGAAGCGTACGAGCGCCGCGACTGGGAGCGCTACACCCGCCAGATGGTGCACTTCCATCTGAAGAACGCGGAAAGCTGGGGCAATGCCAAGACGGGCACGGACCTGGCGGCGCAGGTCGACCCTGCCTTCGTCCTCTTCGAGGGAACGGCCGCCCCGCAGCCCGTTTGACCCGACGGTCCACCCTTAGGCGCCTTGCCCTCCGGCAGGGCGCCTCGGCGTTTCCGGACCCGGCGGAGTACACCACGGCCACAAGGGCCGTCGGCCCTCCCGGCGGCTGCCTCCACCCTGTGCAAGCCCCCCGCCGCAAGCTCCATCCGAGTGATTAATAGAGCCAATTTTCCACAAACCTTTATACGCCGACGAGGGGGGCCGAAAAGACGGGCCGATAGCCGCCGCATTCACCCGACAGGGGGAATGACTGGCTCGTATGCCCGAAAAGACTTCTCTTTCTCTTTACGCGTCATTACGATTCGTTTACCGATGCTTGAGAGTCACCGGAACGTCACCCACCGCGACGACCACCGGTTCGGCTCGCGTCCCGCCGCAGCACACCGCCGCCCACGATCGCGCCCCGCGCGACCGCGTCGCCCCGGAGGAGACGGGAATGTCGCATATCGAGAAGCCGCAGCCGCAGCCCTCAGAAGTCCGCCCCGAGCCGTCCCGTCCGGAACCGGGGCCCGAGCGCCGAACAAAGAGGGTCTCCGGCGCGGTCCGCCGGGACCTCTCCGCGTCGATCGTCATCTTCCTGCTCGCCGTCCCGCTGTCCCTCGGGCTCGCCCTCGCCACCGGCGCCCCGCTCCAGGCCGGCCTGGTCGCCGCGGCGGTCGGCGGCATCGTCGCCGGCCTGCTCGGCGGCGCGCCGCTCCAGGTAAGCGGGGCGGCGACCGGCCTCCTGGTGGTCACCGCCGACCTCATCCAGCGCTTCGGCTGGCGCGCCACCTGCGCGATCACGATCCTCGCCGGCGGGGTCCAACTCACCCTGGGGGCACTGCGTGTGGCCCGTGCCGCGCTGGCCATCAGCCCGGCGATCGTGCACGGCATGCTCGCCGGCATCGGTGTCACCATCGCCATCGGGCAGCTCCATGTGGTGCTCGGCGGCAGCCCCGACAGCTCGGCGCTCGACAACGCCGCGGCGCTGCCCCGCCAGTTGGAGGATCCGCACGCCATCGCGATGCTGATCGGCGCCATCACCGTCGCCGTACTGGTCGGCTGGGGACGGCTGCCGGGCCGCGTCGGGCGGTGGGCGCGGGTCTTCCCGGCCCCGCTGGCCGCCGTCCTCGCCGCGACGGCCGCCAGCGCGGGGATGACCGTGCCGCGGGTGGAGCTGCCGTCCTGGCGGCTGCCCGACCTGCCCGCGCTGCCGGACGCGTCCTGGCCGGCCATCGCCGCCGCGGTGCTGACCGTCACCCTCGTCGCCAGCATGGAGTCGCTGCTGTCGGCGGTCGCCGTGGACCGGCTCGCGGCCGAGCAGCCGTACGCCCCCGGGGGGCACGCCCACCTCAACCGCGAGCTGGCCGGCCAGGGTCTCGCCAATGCCGTATCGGGGCTGCTGGGCGGCCTGCCGATCTCCGGGGGCGCGATCCGCGGCTCGGCCAATGTGAAGGCCGGCGCGGTCAGCCGCCGGTCCACCGTGCTGCACGGCGTATGGGTGCTGCTGTGCGCGGGCCTGCTGGCCGCCGCGCTGGAGCTGATCCCGCTGGCCGCGCTCGCCGCGCTGGTCATGGTCATCGGCGTACGGATGGTGAGCTTCGCGCACATCCGGCATGTGCAGCGGCACCGCGAATTCCCGGTGTACGCAGCCACCTTGGGCGGGGTCGTCGTCTTCGGCGTCCTGCACGGCGTGGCAACGGGCGTGGCGGTCGCGGTGTTCCTGGCGCTGCGCCGGCTGACACACACCCGCGTCATGGTGACGGAGGAGGCCGACAGCCACCGGGTGCGCGTCAGCGGGCAGTTGACGTTCCTGGCGGTGCCGCGGCTGACCCGGGCGCTGGCGCTGGTGCCGGAGCGCGCGAATGTCGTCATCGAGCTGTGCGGTTCGTTCATGGACCACGCCGCCTACGAAGCGCTGCAGACCTGGTCCGCCGCTCATCGGGCGCACGGCGGCTGGGTGACGCTCGGCGGGCGTTCGGGCCGGCCCATCGCCGAGCCGGCCAGCGCTCACTCCTGCCGCCCATGGACGCCCTGGCGCAACCACCACTGCACCCGGTCCGCCCTGGCCCGCGAGTCGGTCCCGGAGACCAGCGGCAGCCAACTGCTGGGCGGGGTCAGCGCATTCCAGCGTCATACGGCGCCTCTGGTGCGCGAGGAGCTGGCCCGGCTGGCGCGCGAGGGCCAGCGACCCACCCAGCTGTTTCTGACCTGCGCCGACTCCCGGCTGGTCACGAGCATGATCACATCCAGCGGTCCGGGCGATCTGTTCACCGTGCGCAACGTCGGCAATCTGATGCCGCCGCCCGGCTCGGACGGTTCCTGCGACTCTGTAGGAGCGGCGATCGAGTACGCGGTGGAGGTGCTGAAGGTCGGCTCGATCACGGTGTGCGGCCATTCGGGATGCGGCGCCATGGGGGCGCTGCTCAACTCCGCGACATCCGCGGCGCAGGACGCACACGAGGTCGAGGCCACCCCGCTCACCCGCTGGCTGCGGCACGGCCGGCCGAGCCTGGCCCGTATGGAGCGGATCGGACGGCTGGGGAGAGGCGAAGTCGCCCTCGCCGAGCGACCGGTGGCGGACGATCATGAGCGGCTGGCGCTGGTCAACGTCATGCAGCAGCTCGACCATCTCCGGGCACACGCCTGTGTGGCCCGCCGGGTCGCTGAGGGCTCACTGACGCTTCAGGGCATGTATTTCCATGTCGCCGAGGCCCAGGCATACGTCCTGGACGAGGCCACCCGCCGGTTCTCCGCGGTCCTCCCGGAACCGGCGCCGCTCACGGCCTGACCTGCGAATCAGCCGGGACACCGGCCACAATCAGACAGGTCTACACCAATTTTTATCCACAGCCCTTGTCAGGGCCTGGCATGGGCTGATGAGCTATGGCCTGGGACACATCGGACGCCCTGGGAATTGGGAGATGTCGTGAGCAACGAAAGTCTGGCCAACCTGCTCAAGGAGGAGCGGCGGTTCCCACCGCCCGCCGATCTGGCCACGCACGCCAACGTCACGGCAGCCGCGTACGAGCAGGCCGCGGCCGACCGGCTGGGCTTCTGGGCCGAGCAGGCGAAACGCCTGTCCTGGGAGACCGCGCCCACCCAGACACTCGACTGGTCCAACGCGCCCTTCGCAAAGTGGTTCGCCGACGGCAAGCTCAACGTCGCCTACAACTGCGTGGACCGGCATGTGGAGAACGGCCTGGGCGACCGGGTCGCCATGCACTTCGAGGGCGAGTCGGGCGACACCCGCGCGATCACCTACGCCGAGCTCCAGCGCGAGGTCTCCAAGGCCGCCAACGCGCTGATCGAGCTGGGTGTGCGGACCGGCGACCGGGTCGCCATCTACATGCCGATGATCCCGGAGACGGTCATCGCCATGCTGGCCTGCGCGCGCCTGGGCGCCCCGCACTCCGTCGTCTTCGGCGGCTTCTCCGCGGATGCGCTGGCGACCCGTATCGAGGACGCCGACGCCCAGGTCGTCATCACCGCGGACGGCGGCTACCGGCGCGGCAAGCCGAGCGCGCTCAAGCCGGCCGTCGACGAGGCCATCGAGCGCGTGGACCGGGTGCGCCACGTCCTCGTCGTCCGCCGCACCGGCCAGGATGTGGCCTGGGACGACAGCCGCGACGTGTGGTGGCACGACGTGGTCGAGCGCCAGTCGGACCAGCACACCCCCGAGGCGTTCGACGCCGAGCACCCGCTGTTCATCCTCTACACCTCGGGGACGACGGGTAAGCCCAAGGGCATCCTGCACACCACCGGCGGCTACCTCACCCAGGTGTCGTACACCCACCACGCCGTCTTCGACCTCAAGCCGGAGACCGACGTCTTCTGGTGCACCGCGGACGTCGGCTGGGTGACCGGCCACTCGTACATCGCCTACGGCCCGCTCTCCAACGGCGCGACCGAGGTGCTCTACGAGGGCACGCCCGACACCCCGCACCAGGGCCGGTGGTGGGAGATCGTGCAGAAGTACGGCGTCACGATCCTCTACACCGCGCCGACCGCGATCCGCGCCTGCATGAAGTGGGGCGACGACATCCCGGCGAAGTTCGATCTGTCGTCCCTGCGGATCCTCGGGTCGGTCGGCGAGCCGATCAACCCCGAGGCCTGGATGTGGTACCGCAAGCACATCGGCGCCGACGCCACGCCCATCGTCGACACCTGGTGGCAGACCGAGACCGGCGCGATGATGCTCAGCCCGCTGCCGGGCGTCACGGAGACCAAGCCGGGCTCCGCCCAGGTGCCGCTGCCCGGTATCGCCGCGACCGTGGTGGACGACGACGCCAACGAGGTGCCCGACGGCGCCGGCGGCTACCTCGTCCTGACCGAGCCGTGGCCGTCGATGCTGCGCACCATCTGGGGCGACGACCAGCGCTACCTCGACACCTACTGGTCCCGCTTCGCCGGCAAGTACTTCGCGGGCGACGGCGCCAAGAAGGACGACGACGGCGACATCTGGCTGCTCGGCCGGGTGGACGACGTGATGCTGGTGTCCGGCCACAACATCTCCACCACCGAGGTGGAGTCGGCGCTGGTCTCGCACCCGAAGGTCGCCGAGGCCGCGGTCGTCGGCGCCACCGACCCGCAGACCACCCAGTCCATCTGCGCCTTTGTCATCCTGCGCGGCGGCGCCACCGCCGAGGACGAAGGTCTGGTCGACGAGCTGCGCGCGCATGTCGCCAAGCAGCTCGGCCCGATCGCCAAGCCCAAGCGGATCATGCCGGTCGCGGAGCTGCCCAAGACGCGCTCCGGCAAGATCATGCGGCGGCTGCTGCGCGATGTGGCCGAGAACCGCGCCCTCGGCGATGTCACCACGCTCACCGATTCGTCCGTCATGGATCTGATCCAGGCGAAGCTGCCGAGCGCCGCCAGCGAGGACTGAGCGGGACCCGTCAACGGGAGGGGGCACGGGCCGATGCGGCCGGTGCCCCCTCCCGCGTTCTCCGGTGGCCCGACGGGGCCCTCCAGCAGCCGGATGACCGATATGCCGCTAAAGTCGCAACCACCGGGTAACCCTTCGCACCCGCCAGGTAAAGTGATAGCCGCGTCAACGACACGCTAAGAATTCAAAGGTGCGCCGGGAAGTCTGGTCGGCAACTGCAACAGCCGTACACAGCTGCCGAAATGACCGGAGGACTTCGCGTGAGCGTGCCCGACAACCGTCGTTCCATATTTCTCGGGCGCATGCCCCTGCCCGAGCGGAACTTCATCGCAGAAGCACTGCGCACCGAGACCGTGGGCGGCGTCCTCCTCCTCGTCGCCGCCGTCGTGGCCATTGTCTGGGCGAACACCCTCAGCGGCAGCTACGAGGCGATCCGCGACTTCCACCTCGGCCCCGCCTTCCTTGGCCTCGACCTCTCCATCCAGCACTGGGCCGCCAACGGCCTGCTCGCCGTCTTCTTCTTCGTCGCCGGCATCGAGCTCAAGCGCGAACTGGTCGCCGGCGAGCTGCGCGACCCCAAGGCCGCCGCCCTCCCCGTGATCGCCGCGATCTGCGGAATGGCGACGCCCGCACTCGTCTACGCCGCCGTCAACGCCATCGGCGGCGGCTCGATGCAGGGCTGGGCGGTCCCCACCGCCACCGACATCGCCTTCGCGCTCGCCGTCCTCGCCGTGATCGGCACCTCCCTGCCGTCCGCGCTCCGCGCCTTCCTGCTCACCCTCGCGGTCGTCGACGACCTCTTCGCCATCCTGATCATCGCGGTCTTCTTCACCTCGCAGCTCAACTTCCTGGCCCTCGGCTTCGCCGTCGTCGGCCTCGCGGTCTTCTATCTGCTGCTCCGCAAGGGCGTCCGCGGCTGGTACATCTACGTCCCACTGGCCGTGGTCATCTGGGGCCTGATGGAGAACAGCGGGGTGCACGCCACCATCGCGGGCGTCGCCATGGGCCTGATGCTGCGCTGCACCCGCCGCGACGGTGAGCGGCACTCCCCCGGCGAGCACATCGAGCACCTGGTCCGCCCGCTCTCGGCCGGCCTCGCGGTGCCGCTGTTCGCGCTGTTCTCGGCGGGCGTCGCCATCTCCGGCGGCGCGATCCACGAGGTCTTCACCCGGCCCGAGACGCTCGGCGTCGTCCTCGGCCTGGTGGTCGGCAAGGCGCTGGGCATCTTCGGCGGTACGTGGGTCACCGCCCGCTTCACCAAGGCCGAACTCAACCCGGACCTCAAGTGGCCGGACCTCTTCGCCGTCGGAGCCCTGGCCGGCATCGGCTTCACCGTCTCGCTGCTCATCGGCGAACTGGCCTTCTCCGAGGACCCGACGCTGACCGAAGAGATCAAGGCATCGGTGCTGATCGGCTCGCTGCTCGCCGCGGTCTTCGCCGGCATCCTCCTCAAGGCCCGCAACAACAAGTACAAGCAGCTGTGCGAGGAGGAGGAGCGGGACGAGGACAACGACGGTATCCCCGACATCTACGAACTCGACAAGCCCGAGTACCACCTGCGGATGGCCGCCATCCTCGAAGCGAAGGCCGCAGAACACCGGCGCCAGGCCGATGTAGCCGCCAGGACACGCACCGGAGACGATGGTCCGGCATGATCTGAACAGGTATCGCATCCGGGTGAAAAAGAAGAGGGAGACGGCGATGAGCGCAGCCGACGACGGCACGGACCGCAGCCTCGGGCAGCTGGTGGCTTCAGCCACCGCCGAGATGTCCGCACTTGTGCACGACGAAATCGCACTGGCCAAGGCGGAACTGCGGCAGGACGCCAAGCGGGCGGGCATCAGCAGCGCCGCCTTCGCCTCGGCCGGGGCGCTGGCGCTGTTCGCCCTGCCGGTGCTGAGCTTCGCGGCGGCGTACGGCATCCACAACCTCGGCCTCGGGCTCGCCTGGTCCTTCCTGATCGTGGGCGGCGCCTTCCTGGTGCTCGCCGGTCTGCTGGTGGCCATCGCGGTGGCCAAGATCAAGAAGATCAAGAAGCCGGAGAAGTCCATCAGCTCGGCCAAGGAGACCGCGGCCGTCCTCCAGAAGGCCAAGCCACACCCGCGCGTGGCGCCGGCGGACCACCCGGTCCTGGAGTCTGTGACACGCTCGTAGGTATGACAGCCCCTGACAGCACCACCTCGGTCGTACGGCTCGACATCCCCGGCGGGAAAGAGCTGGCGCACCGGGACGTCGCGGCAAACGGCGCCCGCTTCCACATCGCCGAGATGGGCGACGGCCCCCTGGTGCTGCTGCTGCACGGCTTCCCGCAGTTCTGGTGGACCTGGCGGCACCAACTGCCCGCGCTCGCCGAAGCGGGCTTCCGCGCGGTCGCGATGGACCTGCGCGGTGTCGGCGGCAGCGACCGCACACCGCGTGGTTACGACCCGGCGAACCTCGCCCTCGACATCACCGGCGTCATCCGGTCCCTGGGCGAGCCGGACGCCGCGCTCGTCGGGCACGACCTGGGCGGCTATCTCGCCTGGACGGCGGCGGCGATGCGGCCCAAGCTGGTGCGCCGGCTGGCGGTCTCCTCGATGCCGCACCCGCGGCGCTGGCGCTCGGCGATGCTCGCCGACGTCAAACAGAGCACGCGGAGTTCGCACATCTGGAACTTCCAGCCGCCCTGGCTCCCGGAGCGCCGGCTGATGGCGGACGACGCGGCACTGGTCGGCCGGATGATCCGCGACTGGTCCGGGCCCCGGCTGCCCGAGGACGACGCGGTGGCGGTCTACCAGCGGGCGATGAGCATCCCGTCGACGGCGCACTGCTCGATCGAGCCGTACCGGTGGATGGTGCGCTCGATGGCCCGCCCGGACGGCATCCAGTTCAACCGCCGGATGAAGATGCCCGTACGCGTCCCGACGCTGCATCTGCACGGCTCCCTCGACCCGGTCATGCGCACCCGCAGCGCCGCCGGCTCCGGCGAGTACGTCGAGGCCCCGTACCGCTGGCGGCTGTACGACGGCCTGGGCCACTTCCCGCACGAGGAAGACCCGGTGGCGTTCTCCGCCGAGCTCATCAACTGGCTGAACGACCCGGAACCCGACCGGTAGAGGCCAGCACCCCAGGCCGGCTGGGGGTCCGGGGGTCACCCCCGGGACAGCACAGCAATTGGCTGAACGACCCGGAACCCGACCGGTAAAGACATAGCCCAAAGACATAGCCCTGGGCCAACGCCCAGGGCCCGTTGCCCCTCTCACGCCCCTCAGGAGCATGGGCTAGGGGCATGGGCGCTGCCCCCGCGCGGGCCGGTCGGCCACCGGCTCGAACCTTCGTCTGACGAACGGCCACTTGCCTGGCGCATAGGCCAATTGGCGGCTCCCCGGGCGGTTACGGACCTTGGGGCACGGGCAGAGTCGAGGGTATGGGCTGGACGCACGACTACCGTGACGTGGCACGCAACCGCCGCAGCAGTGCCGCTGCAGTGGGCACTCGGGAGAGGGGCACCCCGGACCTCGGGTCCGGCGACGCCCCCGATCCGGCGCACCCGATGGGCATTCCGCGCATCCTGCGCCGCAGAGCGCGCTGGGTGAGCGCGCGGCTCCGCCATCCCCGCGGCTGAGCCCCGGCACGCTTCGCACCGCCGGCGTGTGGCGCGGGAAGCCCTGGGACACGCCTCAGGCCCCCGCGCCCCGCACCTCGCCTCTCAGATCGCGCAACCCTGGCTGTCGACCTGCCGCTCGGCCGTACGCCCCCTGGCGATGTCCCCGCGGACCTCGTCGGCGGTCAGGGCATAGCCGGTGCGCGCGTCGTCCAGGGACTTCGCGAAGACGACGCCGTAGACCTCACCCTGAGGAGTGAGCAGCGGGCCGCCGGAATTGCCCTGCCGGACCGTGGCGTAGAGGGAGTACACATCGCGGCCGACCGTGCCGCGGTGGTAGATGTCCGGGCCGTTGGCCTGGATGCGGCCGCGGATACGGGCGGCGCGGACGTCATAGCCACCGTTCTCCGGGAAGCCGGCGACGATGGCGCTCTTGCCGGTGTTCGCGTCCACGTCGGCGAAGCGCAGCGCCGGGGCTTCCAGTGACGGCACGTCAAGGACGGCGATATCGCGCTGCCAGTCGTAGAGCACGACCTTGGCGTCGTAGGTACGCCCCTCGCCGCCCACCTGCACGGTCGGTTCCTCGACGCCGCCGACGACGTGCGCGTTGGTCATCACGCGGTGCCGCCCGAAGACGAAGCCGCTGCCTTCGAGGACCTTGCCGCAACTGGGCGCGGTGCCGACGACCTTGACGATACTGCGCTTGGCGCGCGCCGCCACCTTGCCGCTGGCCAGCGCGGGATCGGGCGCGGGCACCGAGGTGATCGGCTCGTTGGAGAACGGCGTGAAGACCTGCGGGAAGCCGTTCTGCGCGAGCACGGAGGAGAAGTCGGCGAACCAGGTGTTGGCCTCCGGGGGCAGCACCCGGGACACCCCCAGCAGCACCTTGGAGTTACGGACCTCCTTGCCGAGCGTCGGCAGGGACGTACCGGCCAGAGCGGAGCCGATCAGCCAGGCAACCAGCAGCATCGCCAGGACGTTGACCACCGCGCCGCCGGTCGCGTCCAGCGCCCGCGCCGGTGACCAGGTGATGTGGCGGCGCAGTTTGTTGCCCAGATGGGTGGTGAGCGCCTGGCCCACGGATGCGCACACGATCACGATGGCGACCGCCGCGATGGCCGCGAAGGTACCGGGCGTCGCGTCGCCGGTGATCTCGTTCCAGATCACCGGCAGCAGATAGACCGCGATCAGGCCGCCTCCGAGGAAGCCGATCACGGACAGGATGCCGACGACGAAACCTTGCCGATAGCCGACGATCGCGAACCACACGGCCGCGACCAGCAGCAGAATGTCCAGGACGTTCACGCCCGACACCGTCTCACGAGCGCCAGTCGAGCGGGACGTGCTTGTCACGGTCCCACGGAATCTCCCAGCCCGCGTAGTGCAGAATCCGGTCGATGACTCCGGCCGTAAAGCCCCAGACCAGGGCGTTCTCGACAAGGAACGCCGGGCCGATGTGGCCGCTGGGGTGACGTGTGGTCATGCGATGGCCGGGGTCCGTGAGATCCGCCACGGGAACCGTGAACACCCGGGCGGTCTCCGCCTGGTCGACCGCGCCGACCGGGCTCGGCTCGCGCCACCAGCCCAGGACGGGCGTCACGACGAAGCCGCTGACGGGGATGTAGACGCGCGGCAGCACACCGAAGACCTGGACACCGGACGGATCGAGGCCGGTCTCCTCCTGGGCCTCGCGCAGCGCCGCCCGCACCGGGCCGTGCCCGTCGGGATCGCCGTCCTCCGGGTCGAGGGCGCCACCGGGGAAGGAGGGCTGGCCGGCATGCGAGCGCAGGGTGCCGGCGCGCTCCATCAGGAGCAGTTCGGGGCCGCGCGGACCGTGGCCGAACAGGATCAGCACCGCGGACTGACGGCCGCCGCTCTCGGGCGGCAGGAAGCGGCTGAGCTGTCGGGGCTCGATCGTGTCTGCCGCGCGGGCCACCGGGGCCAGCCATTCGGGCAGGCCGTCGGCCGTGACGGTGGCGTCCCGGCCGTCTGCCGCGCCGTACGGGCCTCTGGGCTCCGCCCCGCCGCGTGCGCCCGTCGTCTCGCCGTACTGCTCCCGTGCTCTCGTCATACGCGCCCCCTCAGGCCTTGGCTTCAATGGTCGGGATCCGCGACCGGTCCCCGGCCGGCCCGGGGCCTGCGGTCACCGCGGCTGCCGTCATGGGGCCGCCATCGGGGGCGCGGGCTGCCCCGGATAGTCGGCCGGCGGCTTGAGCCGCTGCCCCGGCTGGCCGCCCAGCTCGTACTTGAGCAGCTTCTTCGCCTTCTCCGGGTCCGTCTCGCCCTCGCCGTACGCGGGGCAGAGCGGAGCGATGGCGCAGGCGCCGCAGGCGGGCTTGCGGGAGTGGCAGACGCGGCGGCCGTGGAAGACGACGCGGTGCGAGAGCATCGTCCACTCGCTCTTGGGGAAGATCGCGGCGACATCCGCCTCGACCTTTTCCGCGTCCTCCTGGGCGGTCCAACCGAAGCGGCGCGCCAGGCGGCCGAAGTGTGTGTCGACGGTGATACCCGGGACGCCGAAGGCGTTGCCCAGCACCACATTGGCGGTCTTCCGGCCGACGCCGGGCAGCGTGACCAGGTCCTCCAGGCGGCCCGGCACCTCGCCCCCGAAGCGGTCACGCAGCGCGGCGGACAGGCCCAGCAGCGACCTCGTCTTGGCGCGGAAGAAGCCGGTCGGCCGGATCAGCTCCTCCAGCCGCTCCGGGTCCATCGCGGCCATGTCCTCGGGGGTCGGGCAGACCGCGAAGAGGCGGGGGGTGGTCTGGTTGACCCTCAGGTCGGTGGTCTGCGCGGACAGGACCGTCGCGACCAGCAGCTCGAAGGGGTTGGTGAAGTCCAGCTCCGGATGGGCGTACGGATACAGCTCGGCCAGCTCGCGGTTGATCCGGCGCGCCCGCCGCACCATGGCCACCCGCGACTCGGGCTTACGGGCGGGGGCCTTCTTGGCGGCCGCTTTCGTGGCGGGGGCCTTCTTGGCGGTGGCCGCTGGCTTCTTCGTCGCGGCGGCCTTCGTCGTCACGGCCTTCTTGGCGACGGCCTTCTTCACACCGGTCTCCGTCGTCGCGGCTTTCTTCACGACGGCCTTCTTCGCGACGGCCTTCTTCGTGACGGCCTTCTTGGCCGCCGCCGGCTTCTCGGGGGTCTGCTTCACGGCGGCCTTCTTCCCTGCCGAGCTCTTGCTTACCGACGTCTTCCCTGCTGTGGTGTTCGCCATCGGGTCCTTCACCACCGGACGCGACGCGCCGGGCACCCGCCCCGCCGGCTTCCGGCCGGACACCACCCTGGAGGGCGATTTGTCACTTTTATCCATATTCGAGGCGCGGAGCGGCGACTGTTCGCCCACAGCAGAATCGCGTTCTGCGCTCACTCGCCCAGCCCCCCAGTCCTGTGCTCCCACCGGCGTATTGGACACTCGGCCAGAGTAAGGCCACCCACTGACATCCGGCCCGATCACCGTGATTCGTGACCCCAATCGGCCCCCTGCCGTACGGCTCGGGGCACGGGTCCGGCAAACTTGTGATTGATCGCACTGTTTTGCATTCCGGCATGATGGGGACCACAGTCCCCCGGAGCATGTCGACAAGGAGAGATCTCGTGGACGACGTTCTGCGGCGCGCACCGCTCTTCGCGGCGCTCGATGACGAGCAGGCGGCCGAGCTGCGCGCCTCGATGGGAGAGGTCACGCTCGCCCGCGGCGACGCCCTGTTCCACGAAGGGGACCCCGGCGACCGCCTGTACGTGGTCACCGAGGGCAAGGTGAAGCTGCACCGCACTTCTCCGGACGGCCGGGAGAACATGCTCGCCGTCCTAGGTCCTGGAGAGCTGATCGGTGAGCTCTCGCTCTTCGACCCGGGCCCACGTACGGCCACCGCATCCGCCCTCACCGAGGTCAAACTCCTCGGCCTGGGCCACGGTGACCTCCAGCCCTGGCTGAACGCCCGCCCCGAAGTGGCCACGGCCCTGCTGCGCGCGGTCGCCCGCCGACTGCGCAAGACCAACGACCAGATGTCCGACCTGGTCTTCTCGGACGTACCGGGCCGCGTGGCGCGCGCCCTGCTGGACCTGTCGCGCCGCTTCGGCGTGCAGTCCGAGGAGGGCATCCACGTCGTGCACGACCTGACGCAGGAGGAACTGGCCCAGCTCGTGGGCGCCTCCCGCGAGACGGTCAACAAGGCGCTCGCCGACTTCGCGGGCCGCGGCTGGCTGCGCCTGGAGGCGCGCGCCGTGATCCTGCTGGACGTCGAACGCCTGGCCAAGCGCTCGCGCTGACGCCGGCCGCGCGACCGCGCACCGCAACACACACGAAGGGCCCCGCTCCGGCGGGGCCCTTCGCGCATCCTCCTGTGGCGCCCCTCAGATCAGCCCGTGCTCCCCCAGATAGTCCAACTGCGCCCGCACCGACAGCTCCGCGGCCGGCCACAAGGATCGGTCGACGTCGGCGTAGACGCTGGCGACGACCTCGGCGGGGGTGCGATGGCCGGCTTCGACCGCGGTCTCGACCTGGGCGAGGCGGTGGGCACGGTGCGCCAGGTAGAACTCCACGGCCCCCTGGGCGTCGTTGAGCACCGGCCCGTGGCCCGGAAGGACCGTCGAGACGCCGTCGTCGACCGTCAGGGAGCGCAGCCGGCGCAGCGAGTCGAGGTAGTCGCCCAGCCGGCCGTCCGGGTGCGCCACCATCGTGGTGCCGCGGCCCAGGATCGTGTCGCCGGTCAGGACCGCGCCGTCGGCCGGGAGGTGGAAGGAGAGGGAGTCGGAGGTGTGGCCCGGTGTGGGCACCACGCGCAGTTCCAGGCCCCCGGTGGTGATGACATCGCCCGCTTCCAGCCCCTCGCCCCCGAGGCGCAGAGCCGGGTCCAGGGCACGTACGGACGTACGGGTCAGCTCGGCGAAGCGGGCGGCTCCTTCGGCGTGATCCGGATGACCATGGGTCAGCAGGGTTTGCGCGATCCGTTTGCCGGCTCGTTCGGCGGCGTCGATGACGGCCCTGAGGTGGGCGTCGTCGAGCGGTCCCGGGTCGATGACGACGGCGAGGTCGGAGTCCGGCTCGGCGACGATCCAGGTGTTGGTGCCGTCCAGGGTCATGGGCGACGGGTTCGGGGCCAGCACGCAGTGGGCGCGCGCGGTGGCCGGTCCCGAGATGACCCCGCCACGGGGCTGCCCGGGGAGGGCGGCTGCTTCGGTCATGCGGGGTTCCCTCCCGAGGGGCTGGGGGCGCCTGAGGGGCCGTCGGGAGCGCCGTCCCCGGGGCCGTCGTCGTCCGGCGCGATGTGCTTGGTGAATTCGTCGTGGCCCGGCCAGCTCAGCACGATCTCGTCGTCCACGATCTTCGCGCGGGCCAGCACCGGCGTCAGATCCTGGGCCGGTGCAGCGGCCAGCGCCTCGGCCGCGGTGCCGTACGGCTGGAGCGCGCGCAGCATCGAGATGGTCGGCGGCATCATCAGCAACTCGCCGCGGTCGTAGCCGGCGGCGGCCTCCGCCGGACGGATCCACACGGTCCGGTCCGCCTCCGTGGAGGCGTTGCGGGTGCGCTGGCCCTCGGGCAGCGCGGCGACGAAGAACCAGGTGTCGTAGCGCCGCGGCTCGAACTCCGGGGTGATCCAGCGCGCCCAGGCGCCGAGCAGATCGGAGCGCAGCACCAGGCCGCGCCGCCCCAGGAACTCGGCGAAGGACAGCTCATGGCCGACCAGCGCCGCGCGGTCCACCTCCCAGTCCTCGCCCGTGGTGTCCGCCACGACCGTCCCGGCCGACGCGCCCGCGAGCAGCACGCCCGCCTCTTCGAACGTCTCGCGCACCGCCGCGCAGACGATGGCCTGCGCGGTGGCCGGATCGACGCCCATCCGTACGGCCCACTGGGTGCGTGAGGGCCCGGCCCACGCCACCGGCGC
This sequence comes from Streptomyces sp. NPDC050636, assembly GCF_040654775.1. Taxonomy (NCBI): domain Bacteria; kingdom Bacillati; phylum Actinomycetota; class Actinomycetes; order Kitasatosporales; family Streptomycetaceae; genus Streptomyces; species Streptomyces sp. NPDC050636. Next base: position 24,173 of record NZ_JBFAIP010000035.1, on the reverse strand, counting down.
CTCGTCACGCGGGTCGACGGAACCGCCCGGATAGGCGTACGCGCCTCCGGCGAAGGCCATGGAGGCGCGTCTGCGCAGCATGTGGACAGCGGGGCCGCCGGAGGTGGGGGTTTCCCCGGAAGGGCCGGGGGGAGCGTTGCGCAGCAGCAGGACGGTCGCGGCTCGCCGGGGCGTGGCAGGGGTCAGCTCGCCGTTCGCAAGCGCCCGGATGCGGTCCGGCCATTCCGGCGGATACCACTGGCCATTGGTCGTGGACGACATGGCCGGATGCTATGCGCTCACGCGCGGATGTTCGAGGGTCCCTCCGGCACGAGGGTCGCTCGACCGACGCGCACGCCCGGAAACCGTCGGGACACGAACGCCCGCCCGGAGCCGGGCGGGCGCCAACGCCCCGAGCCCGAGGGCTATTCCGCGATCTCGACCTGGATCTCGACCTCGACCGGCGCGTCGATCGGCAGGACCGCCACACCCACCGCGGACCGGGCGTGTACGCCCTTGTCGCCGAGGATCTCGCCCAGCAGCTCGCTGGCACCGTTGATGACGGCCGGCTGGCCGGTGAAGTCCGGCGCGGAGGCCACGAAGCCGACGACCTTCACGACCCGCTGGATCCTGTCCAGGTCGCCGATCACCGACTTCACGGCGGCCAGCGCGTTGAGCGCGCAGGTCGCGGCGAGTTCCTTGGCCTGCTCCGGGCCGACCTCGGCGCCGACCTTGCCGGTGGCCGGCAGCGCGCCGTCCACCATCGGCAGCTGGCCGGAGGTGAAGACGTACGCTCCGGAGCGCACCGCCGGCTGGTACGCGGCCAGCGGCGGCACGACCTGCGGCAGCTTCAGCCCCAGCTCGGCGATCCTGTCCTCAACGGCGCTCACGCCTTCTCCCGCTTCAGGTAGGCCACCAACTGCTCGGGGTTGTTCGGGCCCGGCACGACCTGGACCAGCTCCCAGCCGTCCTCGCCCCAGGTGTCCAGAATCTGCTTCGTCGCGTGCACGAGCAGCGGCACGGTCACGTATTCCCACTTGGTCATGGGCCGAGCGTAATGCCTGTCCCCGGCCGCGGTGGACGGCGCCCGGCGTGGCCCGCTCATCAGCGGCCCAAAGGGATCTTGAAGCACCCCCTAGGGCACATCCCCGGCCCGTCCCGGAGGTATCCGCGGCAGAACCTGGGGGCTTCCCAGGTGCATCCCGTGCGTAGCCGGGACGCGGACTGGTTAGGCTCCTTGGCGTGAGCAGGCTCCATGTCGTCAGCGGCAAGGGCGGCACCGGCAAGACCACGGTCGCCGCTGCCCTCGCCCTCGCCCTGGCCACGGAGGGACGCCGTACCCTCCTGGTCGAGGTCGAGGGCCGGCAGGGCATTGCCCAGCTGTTCGAGACCGAAGCGCTTCCGTACGAGGAGCGCAAAATCGCCGTGGCGCCGGGTGGCGGCGAGGTGTACGCGCTGGCCATCGATGCCGAGCGCGCCCTTCTGGACTACCTCCAGATGTTCTACAAACTCGGCACCGCGGGCCGGGCGCTGAAGAAGCTCGGCGCGATCGACTTCGCCACGACCATCGCCCCCGGCCTGCGGGACGTCCTGCTGACCGGCAAGGCGTGCGAGGCGGTGCGCCGCAAGGACAAGAGCGGCGCGTTCGTCTACGACGCGATCGTGATGGACGCTCCGCCGACCGGCCGGATAACCCGCTTCCTGAACGTCAACGACGAGGTGGCCGGGCTGGCCAAGATCGGCCCGATCCACAATCAGGCGCAGGCCGTGATGCGGGTCCTGAAGTCCCCCGAGACCGCGGTGCACATGGTGACCCTCCTGGAGGAGATGCCGGTCCAGGAGACCGCGGACGGCATCGCCGAGCTGCGCGCCGCCGGCATCCCGGTGGGCGGCATCGTCATCAACATGACCCGCCCGGCCGTGCTGGGCAACGGCGACCTCGACATCGCCGCCCGCGGGGCCCGTACGGCCGTCGCCAAGGCGCTCTCCCAGGCCGGTCTGGGCGGCGCGCGCCGCGGCGGCCTGGCCGACCGGCTGATCGACCCCCTGCTGGAGCAGGCCCGCGAACACGCCGAGCGGGTCGAGCTGGAGCGCGCCGAGCACGCCGAGCTGACCGCCATCGGCCTGCCCACCTACGAGTTGGAGCTGCTCCCCGAGGGAGTGGACCTCGCCGGGCTCTACCGCCTGGCGAGAGACCTGCGGAAACAGGGGCCCATATGACCTCGGACGACACGACGCTGGACGCCTCGGCCCCGTGGCTGGAGGTCGATGCGCTGATCGACGACCCGCGCACCCGCATCGTGGTGTGCTGCGGCTCGGGCGGCGTCGGCAAGACCACCACCGCCGCGGCGCTGGGCGTACGCGCCGCCGAACGCGGCCGCAAGGTCGTCGTGCTGACCATCGACCCGGCCAGACGGCTGGCGCAGTCGATGGGCATCTCCGAGCTCGACAACATCCCCCGGCAGGTCAAGGGCGTCGACGACGCGGCGGGCGGCGAACTGCACGCGATGATGCTGGACATGAAGCGCACCTTCGACGAGATCGTCGAGGGACATGCGGACGCCGACCGGGCCCGCGCCATCCTGGAGAACCCCTTCTACCAGTCCCTGTCGGCCGGTTTCGCGGGCACGCAGGAGTACATGGCCATGGAGAAGCTCGGCCAGCTCCGCGCGAGCGACGAGTGGGACCTGATCGTCGTCGACACCCCGCCGAGCCGCTCCGCGCTGGACTTCCTGGACGCGCCGAAGCGCCTCGGCTCCTTCCTGGACGGCAAGTTCATCCGGATCCTGATGGCGCCGGCGAAGGTCGGCGGACGGGCCGGGATGAAGTTCCTCAACGTCGGCATGTCGATGATGACCGGCACCCTCAGCAAGCTGATGGGCGGCCAACTCCTGCGCGATGTGCAGACGTTCGTGGCCGCGATGGACACCATGTTCGGCGGCTTCCGCACCCGCGCGGACGCCACGTACCGGCTGCTGCAGGCGCCCGGCACGGCGTTTCTCGTGGTGGCCGCCCCGGAGCGGGACGCGCTGCGCGAGGCCGCGTACTTCGTCGAGCGGCTGGCCGCCGAGCAGATGCCGCTGGCCGGCCTCGTACTGAACCGTGTGCACGGCAGCGGCGCCGCGCAGCTGAGCGCGGAGCGGGCCCTGGCCGCCGCGGAGACGCTCACCGACCGCACGGCGGAGGACGCCGGCGCGGACGACGTACAGGACTGCGGCGGCGGCGAAAATCTTGAACCGGCCGGCATTGTGGATCTCGACGGCGGGAAGGCTGCAACACGTACCGCCGGCGGCCTCTCCCCCGCTGCCGCGGCGGAGCATTCGGTATCCCCTTCGGCCTCGGCGGCGCAACTCGCCGCCGGGCTGCTACGGCTGCACGCGGAACGCATGCAGGTCCTCGCGCGCGAACGACGCACCCGGGACCGCTTCACCGCGCTCCATCCCGAGGTCCCGGTGGCGGAGGTCGCCGCGCTGCCCGGTGATGTCCATGACCTCACAGGCCTGCGTGCGATCGGCGACCGCCTCGCGCTCGGCCCCACCGACGCCGACGACTGACCTTCGACGCGTGGCAACGGCCCCGTCGGCGCACGCCGCCGGGACCTCCTGAGGCCATCCGCGCCACGTGAGGCCATCCGACCCCAGAGCATCCGACCAGCCTCTGCGCCCCGCCCGGCCGATCCGTGTCCGCCGTCCCGTACAGCGGACAGCCCTCGCACGCTCAACACACGCGCCAGGCGCAGCCCATCGCACACCCACGCCACAAGCACCATCGACCCAGCGCGCTCAATCCAGCGCGCCCAGCCCCAAGGCATGCCCAATTCCAGGGCACGCCAAAGTCACTGACGGACCATCGCCATTCCCCCCCCGGTCCGGCCAGCCGAAGCCCTCGGCTAGCCGACCGCGGCGAACTCGTTGAAGGCCTCGTCCTCGCAGTCCACCGGCAGGATGCCCGTGCTGCGCTCATACTCCGTACGCGCTGTCTCCAGCAGGCGACGCCATGACGTCACCGTCGGGCGGCGACGCAGCAGCGCCCTCCGCTCTCGTTCGGTCATCCCGCCCCACACGCCGAACTCCACCCGGTTGTCCAGGGCATCGGCCAGGCATTCCGTACGTACCGGACATCCGGTGCACACTGCCTTGGCGCGGTTCTGTGCTGCGCCCTGAACAAACAGTTCATCCGGATCGGTAGTGCGGCAGGCTGCCTGTGCACTCCAGTCGGTAACCCAGCTCATGCTGGCGCCGTCCTCTCCCGAATTGAGGCTCCCCCACGGCGGCAATCGGCATATTCACCGTTGCCAGTTGAGGACGTTACGGAAGGCAGGCAGGGCGCAACACCCCCTTCGGGCCCAATCTTGAATGGCCCGAACGGACTATGCGTATGCGGCAGATCACCCGACGGAGTGACCCGGCGACATGCGTCACATTTCCCACAAGGCGGACAGTTCGGTGTGGTCACGCGGGATTTCTGACGACACAAGCAAGGTCGTGGGGCAGGGACCGCATGGGGAGAGGGGGTTGACGAACTGGGGCGTAACCATTCCGCTGTGGCAGGCGAGAACAGGTTAAGCGAACAGGTGCGCCCCTGTCCGGCGATTGAGAACGTAGGCTGCCCTCATGGCGAAGAAGCGCGACGGCGGGGGTCTGACCAGGACCCAGCAGGCCGCCAAGTTCCTCGGTGTCAGCGTCCTGGCCGGAGCGGTGCTGGCCGGCATCGCGCTCCCGGCAGCCGGGGCCCTCGGCCTCGCGGCCAAGGGGTCGGTCGAGGGCTTCGACGACATCCCGGCGAACCTCAAGACACCGCCGCTCAGCCAGCGGACCACGATCCTGGACGCCGACGGCGGCGAGATCGCGAAGGTCTACTCCCGCGACCGCACGGTCGTCGGCCTCAAGGACATGTCGCCGTACATCCAGAAGGCGATCGTCGCGATCGAGGACGCGCGCTTCTACCAGCACGGCGCGATCGACATGAAGGGCATCCTGCGCGCGGTCAACAAGAACGCCCGCTCCGGCGGCGTCTCCGAAGGCGCCTCGACGCTGACGCAGCAGTATGTGAAGAACGTCTTCGTCGAGGAGGCGGGCGACGACGCGGACAAGGTCGCGCAGGCCACTCAGCAGACGATCGGCCGCAAGGTCAAGGAGCTCAAGTACGCGATCCAGGTGGAGGAGGAGCTCGGCAAGCGGAAGATCTTGCAGAACTACCTCAACATCACCTTCTTCGGGCAGCAGGCGTACGGCGTCGAGGCCGCGTCCCAGCGCTACTTCAGCAAGCACGCCAAGGACCTGAAGCTGGAGGAGGCGGCCCTGCTGGCCGGCACCGTCCAGTCGCCGAGCCGCTACGACCCGGTCAACGCGCCGGGGGAGGCCACTCGGCGCCGTAACACCGTCCTGCAGCGGATGGCCGATCTGAAGGACATCACCCAGGCGCAGGCCGATGCCGCCGCCAAGAAGCCGATCCAGCTGTCGGTCAGCCGCCCCAAGAACGGCTGCATCACCGCCGTCGACGGCGCGGGCTTCTTCTGTGACTACATCCGCAAGGTCTTCCTCAGCGACAAGGCCTTCGGCGAGACCCGGAAGGCCCGCCTGAAGCTCTGGAACCAGGGCGGCATGACCATTCGCACCACCCTTGACCCGCAGACCCAGAAGTCGATCCAGGCATCGGTGAGCAAGCACGTCTTCGAGGACGACCCGGTTGCCAGCGCGGCGACCATCGTCGAGCCGGGCACCGGCAAGGTCCTCGGTATGGGCCAGTCGCGCCCGTACGGCATCGGCCCGAACCAGACCCAGCTGAACCTCTCGGTGGACGGGAACATGGGTGGCGGCGCCGGCTACCAGCCCGGGTCGACGTTCAAGCCGGTGATCGCGGCGGCCGCGCTGGAGCAGGGCACCAGCCCGTATCAGCAGTACTCCTCGCCGTACCGGATGCGCTATCCGAGCCCGGTGCAGACCTGCAACGGCGAGTGGTCGGGCACGGACTCCACCCAGAACGAGAACAAGACCGAGGTCGGCCCGTACGGCATGAAGGAGGCGACCGCGAAGTCGGTCAACACCTACTTCGTGCAGCTGATCAGCGAAATGGGCATCTGCCCCGCGGTCAAGATGGCGCAGAGCATGGGCATCGAGCGCGCGGACGGCAAGAAGCTCCAGGAAGTGCCCTCGATGACGCTCGGTGTGCAGGAGATGTCGCCGCTGACGATGGCCGCCGGGTACGCCACGTTCGCCAACGGCGGCCGGTACTGCAGCCCCGTCGCCATCGAGTCGATCACCGACCCGCGGGGCAAGGCGATGAAGGTCCCGCAGTCCAGCTGCCGCACCGCGATGTCCAAGAAGACCGCGGACACGATCAACACCCTGCTCAAGGGCGTCGTCGAGGACGGCACCGGCAAGCAGGCCGGCCTCCAGGGCCGGGACAGCGCGGGCAAGACCGGCACCAGCGACAGCCGCTACGCCGCCTGGTTCGTGGGCTACACCCCGAACGCGGCGGGCGCGGTCTGGGTCGGCGACCCGCTGCACAACCGCAAGATGTACGACATCACCATCGGCGGTGTCCCGCACGAGAAGGTCTACGGCGCCGACACCCCGGGCCCCATCTGGCGCGATGCGATGACCGGCGCCCTGGCCGGCAGGCCCGCGCCGGCACTGCCCACCGTCCCGATCCAGGACCCCGACAAGGGCAAGGGCGACGACGGCAAGGGGAAGGGCAGGGACAAGCCCGGCCGAGGCGGCCAGGGAGGCGACGACAAGCCGGGCGGCGGGTGGCACATTCCGGGCTTCCCCGACATTCTGGGCGGCGGTGACGGTGGCTGGTAGCCGGACCGCGGCGGGCGACGGTACGGACGTCCGCGGCGTGGGACGGTGCGGGCGGCGGCAGCGTCCGAGGCGGTAACGAGACGGAGAAGGGGCGCCCTCCTGATGGGGGGCGCCCCTTCTCCGTACTCTGCGCACGAGGACCGCATCCGGTCTCTCCATACGAGGACCGCATCCGATCTCTCCATACGGGCACTACATCCGGCCGGCTCTCAGGCTCGCCGGCCGCCGCTTCTCAGCCCACGGCCAGCAGCTTCTTCACCACTGCGGCCACCCGGCCGCCTTCGGCCCGGCCCGCCACCTGCGGGTTCACGATCTTCATGACGGCACCCATCGCGCGCGGCCCCTCGGCGCCGGCACCCTTGGCCTCCGCCACGGCCGCCGCGACCAGGCTCTCCAGCTCCTCGTCGGTCAGCTGCTTGGGCAGATAGTCCGCGAGCAGCTCACCCTCGGCACGCTCACGCTCCGCCGACTCGGCCCGCCCGCCCTTGTCGAACGCCTCCGCGGCCTCGCGGCGCTTCTTCGCCTCCCGCGCGATGATCTTCTCGACCTCGCCATCGGACAGCTCTCGCGCCTCGGTGCCCGCGACCTCCTCCTTCTGGATCGCGGTCAGCGTGAGGCGGAGGGTGGAGGAACGCAGCTCGTCGCGCGCCTTGATCGCGGTGGTGAGGTCGTCCTGCAGCTTGGACTTGAGCGTGGTCATGCCGTCGAGTATGCCCCCACCCACCGACAACCGCCGCGCCTTTTCCCCGCGCCCGCCTCCCTCGGGCTCCCGCGCGGCCCGCCCCGCGACTCTGCGACGATGGGGACCATGCGCGCGCGATACGGAGTCCCCCTGTCCCTGACCGCAGTCGGCGCGGCCGGCCTGGCCTACGCCGCCGGCTTCGAAGTCCGCTCCTTCCGCCTCCGGCGCGTCACCGTGCCCGTACTGCCCCGCGGCATGCGGCCGTTGCGCGTCCTGCAGGTCTCCGACATCCACATGGTCCGCGGCCAGCGCAAGAAGCAGCGCTGGCTGCAGTCGCTCGCCGGGCTGCGCCCCGACTTCGTCATCAACACGGGCGACAACCTCTCCGACCCCGAAGGCGTCCCCGAGGCACTGGACGCACTCGGCCCGCTGATGGAGTTCCCCGGCGCGTACGTCTTCGGCTCCAACGACTACTACGGCCCCAAGCTGCGCAACCCTGCCCGCTACCTGATCGAGCGGGCCCAGGGCCGGCACGGCCTCAACGGCAACGCGCCCGCCGTCGGCGTCGTCCACAACCCGTGGGAAGAACTGCGGGACGCCTTCGACACGGCCGGCTGGGTCGGCCTGTCCAATACCCGCGGCCGCCTCAAGCTGGAGGGCATCGAGATCGCCCTGACCGGCCTGGACGACCCGCACATCAAGCGCGACCGGTACGCCGAGGTGGCCGGCGGCCCGGAATCCGGCGCCGATCTCTCCCTGGCCGTCGTGCACGCCCCCTACCTGCGCTCCCTGGACGCCTTCACCGCCGACGGCTACCCGCTGATCCTGGCCGGCCACACCCACGGCGGCCAGCTCTGCATCCCCTTCTACGGCGCCCTGGTCACCAACTGCGACATCGACACCAACCGCGTCAAGGGCCTCTCCACCCACACCGCGGCCGGCAACACCTCCTTCCTCCACGTCTCCGCCGGCTGCGGCACCAACCGCTACACCCCGGTCCGCTTCGCCTGCCCCCCGGAGGCGACGCTGCTGACCCTGACGGCCAAGGACCACGGCTGACAGCGCACCGCCGAGCCAACGGAGCGGGGCTGATCACCACCGTGATCGCCCAGGTCAGCCCCGCTCCCCCGCTCCGCAACAACCGGATTTCGCCTACGGGGATCAGTCCGCTAAAGTAGAGCTCGTTGCTTCGGGGTGTAGCGCAGCTTGGCAGCGCGCTTCGTTCGGGACGAAGAGGTCGTGGGTTCAAATCCCGCCACCCCGACTGAAGGAACAACAGGTCAGGGGCCTGATCCGCGAGAGCGGGTCAGGCCCCTGACTCGTTTTCTGGGCCTTTTGGGAGCCATTTGGGAGCCGACTTCGGAATCCGGCTCCCGGAACGACGCACAGCGGCGAGCCGTCGGCCAACCCCAACGGCCCAACTCGCCCATGTGTTTGTGAGCTGAGCCACAGCCTCGGTCCCCTCGGGCTCCCGTTCGCTGCCCGGTGACGGGCCTCTATACGTGTCGTAGCCTGTCCGTCACCACGTTGGGGAGGGACATATCGTGCGTGCGGAGTGCCTGTGACGGTGATCGACACTCGACTGATACAGACAGCCGTGATCGGGAGTCGTGACTCTGATCAACCGGTCATCCTCCCTGAGGAACCCCACAACCTCGACCAGTTCCGTCTCCGCTTCGGCACAGATCGCTTCTGGTGCGGCACCCTGCTCGGCGGTTGCGGCGAGCAGCTGATGACGAAGCGGTATGAGGACAAGGTCTGCCACTTCGCTCATTTCCCGGATCCAGAGGGAATCCGCGCCTGTCACCGCACCGCCAAGGGCGTGGAAAGTGCCGACCACCTCTTCATCAAGCGGGACGTGAAGGCGTGGCTCGCGGGCCAAGGCCACGCGGCACAGGCCGATCTGCGTAGCCTTGGCCACGGGCCGGGGGACGCCGTGGACTTCTGGTTACGCGCGACGGAGCAACTTCTACGCTTCGAGCTTCGCTCCGAGGACTACCGCACCTGGCGTCGGGCAGCCGACAGCCTCGCTGCCAAAGCAGGGCACGTCGAGTGGGTCTTCGGAAGCGAGGGCCCGCTTGTCGACGACATGGTCGCTCGCCAGGGCTATGCCCTCCGGGTTCGCTGCGAGACCTCGGGCACCGGCCGCCGCGTCGTGATCGGTGTCGTGACACGCAAGAGGCCCATCGTGTGGGCTGCCCTGGACGAATGTCGAATGACTCCCCACGGCTTGGTGCCGCCAGCGCTGGAGGGCTTGCGCGCCGAGGGGGCCGTGCGGTCCGGCGGCAGCCGAAACGACCCGCTTCCTGCAAGCCTGCCGCTACGCGGCTCCGAAATCGTCTTCGCGGTGGACGGCTCCGCCACGCCTCCGCCCGACTCCCCTCTGATCGCCCCCGGCCGGTGCCTGATCACGGCCTACGTCAAACCCGCCGGCAGCCGCATCGTGCAGGCCCACATATCCCTGCCTGACGACAGCCCCGTTCCGACCGAGGATTACGTCTACCAGCTCTCCGGCGTCGCACGCCTCCTGATCAACGACAAGATCACAACCGGCAGCGCCATCTGGGCAATTCGCGCCGACGGGCTCACGCAGCTCAGCGGCCTCGAAGCCGAACGCACTGGTCTCTGGCGCCCCAAAGTTTCCTTGGGCAGGCCGCTCAAGACCACCGTCGCCCGGCCTTCCGACGATGCCGAGCCGCAGTCGGCTCCGCGCAAGTGCAGCAACACAGCGGCTCGCATACGCGAGGCGCTGCTGGTGACGGCAGCGGCAAGGACCACGACCACGTGGGAGAAGCTCTCCCGGAAGATCAGGCTCGACGTGTCGCACCTGCCGAATGCCAGGCGTCGGGACCTGCTCGTCGAGGTCGACAGCCCTTTTGCGCCCGAGAAGCCGCTGCTCTCCGTCCTGCTCCGGGATCGATCCGGGAGCATGCTGCCCTACCTCCCCACCGTCCTGCGCATGCTGGGGGCACCGGCGCCGGCGTCAGACTCCGCCATAGGGCGTTGGTGCGCCCGGGAAGCCCGGCGCACGTACGCGGCTCACAGTCCGAGTGCTGCCCCAGAGGCACGAAGCACCGGATTCCGAGCCTCTTCCGATTCCGATACCGTCGATCCGCCGCCCGCACCCAGCGCCGCCTCGCTCGCGAGGCTCCGCGCGCTACAGGAATTGGCCGACGAGGCGAAGACGGTCCTGTCCAGAGCCACGGGGCGACGGGCTGCCCGCCTGGAGGACGCCCTGGCAAAGACTGAAGCGGCAATCCGCGCATTCGAGGACGCCTCGTCGCGCGGGCGCGCCTGCAACATAAACGGCGGCCATCTCAAGGAACTTGAACGGCTGATCGGCTACCCCATCAAAGCGGAGAAGTCTGCCTCCAGCCGAGAGAAGGACGGGGGTGAGCAAGCGGCACCTATCCTCCCTCGGCCGAAGCGACAGCCGGAACCCGTACCAACTCGGGTAAGCGAGCAGAGAAGTGCGCTGACGGACGAGGAAGTACTGGCCCGAATGCGTTCCCTTCTGAAGGATCTCAACCTCGCGGGAGACGCTATCGACACGCTCAAGCTCCGAAGCAACATGGCGCACCTGAAAATCCTCCGGCGCTGGCACAAAGGTGCCCTTCCCGATGACCTGCAGACCATGTTCGACACGTGCAGCAGCCTGCTGGCGCAGAGACTGAGCAAGGGAACCGTAACCGTCATTGGGGTCCCCGCCACTCAACCAACATCGACACCGCCACCGTCCGCGCCCCCCGTCGCCACCGCCGTCGAGCCGTCGGCCGAGTCCACAGCTGCGGACCAACCTCGCCTACCCGAGGCCGAGCTCGCCGATATCGCCCACGCCTTGAGGAAAGTTCTTGAGAACGTGGCTCGGCATCAGTCGACCATCACGTGGTCGGGGCTCCGACAGCGCTTGGACCGTCAGTTGCCGCACCTCCACCCTGACGACCAAGGCGAGGTGCTCGTCAGGGTCGACCGGAACACCCCCTCTGACGAGCCGCTGCTGTCCGCGCTGATCACGGTGGGAGACCGGCATATTCATCCGCTCTACAGGCACGTGGGCTACTCGCTCGGCCGCCAGCTCCCACGCCCCGAAAACGGCCTCCAATCACAGTGGCAAATGGATGTTCTGCGCCTTCACTCCCTCTGGAAACACCGCTGACATGACCCCAGATGCGGGGCCAGCTGCAGGGCGGCGCGGTCCCGCTGGCTCCCTGACGCCAGCTGCCTGGGAGACGGCCATCGAGCTCGCCTCCCAGGCGTGCAGTCATTGACCTACCGCCAGTCGCGCTTGAAGCAGATCGTTCAGCACGCGCACCGGCGATGTAGGACTCATTGCCAGTCGCGCGTCGAGCGCGGCCTCCCACTGCTCGGTCAGCCCGAGCATGAGGCGCTTGCGCATGCCGAGGGTGACGTGGGCGTAGCGCGCCGAGACGGAGCCGTCGATGTGGCCCATGCGCTCGTCCATGAGGACCTTCTCCGTGCCGAGGTCCTCCATCATGGTCCGGTGCGTGTGACGTAGGCCGTGGGGCGTGAGTCCCTTGGCAATCGGGAGCCAGCAGGTGTCGGCCCGCTCGCTGGCGTTGCGGCCTCGTGCCGGGACGCCGGGCCACGGTTCGCCAAGCAGGGGCACGGGCCGGGCCTCCTGCGGGGCTTTCTTCGGGTACCAGCCGGAGGCCGCCGGGGTGAACAGCCACGTCGCAAATCCGTTTCGGCGCCAGTGGGCCGCGTGCCCCGACACCGCACCGCCTCGCACGAATCCGAGGTCGGCGATGGCCTTCTCGACCCGCACCCGCGTGGTTTCGGCGACACGGTCGGGGTGGTTGAGGACGTTGGACACCGTCCCCGTGGACACTCCGGCACGGCGGGCGACGTCGACGAGCTTCGCGCCCTGGTGGCTGCCGGTGCGGGCGGCGCCGTGCCCTCGGAAGACGTACGTCCTGCCGTGGCACGGGCAGGGCGTCGGTTTCGTACGGGCGATGTGGTTGGCAACCAGGGCCGACAGCCAGTCCGTGGAGTCGAGGGTGCGGTAGCTGTCGTCCTTGGGCGGGCAGCGGATCAGCTCGCCGGTGTCCAGCTCGTACAGCTGCCACTCGACGCGGAACGCACCGGGCCGGACGAACTCCGTCTCCAAGCCGACGATTTCGCCCCAGCGCTTGCCCGTGTAGCCCTTGAGGACCACAGCGACGAACTCGTCGTCGCGGCCGGACAGCAGAGCGGCCCGCTCAGCGGTCAGCAGGATGCCGAGCGCGTCGGTGACGACCTTCTCCGGACCACGGTCGCGGGAGCGGCCGGCTCGCTTGCCGCGCCCGCGCCGCCTGGCAGCCGGGTTCGACGTGATCAGGCCCTCGTCGATCGCGTCCTCGAAGATCAGGTGGAGCGTCGAGCGCCATGTCTTGACGCTGGAGGCCGCGTACACGGCCTTCTCCTTCTTCTCCCACAAGTCGACATCCGTGCGCAGGATGCCTGCGAGCGCCTTGTCCTCGAATTCCGGGAGCAGGTGCTCCTCGATGTGGCGCTTGTAGTTCTGCATCGTCGAGGCGGCCAGGTCCTGGGAGGCGTACCAGCGGCTCGCGTACTCGCCGAAGATCTCCTGGCCGAGCGCCGGGTCGCGCCAGTCGCCGCGCCGGTACTTGTTCTCCGCCTCGCTCGCGGCACGCTGGGCCTCGCCCTTGGTGGCGAACTTGAGTGGCTTGCCGTCCTCGCCGACGACCGTGAGGTGCTTACCGGGCGCGATCTTGTACCGACCGCGCCAGTAGCTTCCGCGCTTCTCGCCGAAACCCATGTATCCCTCCCCTTCTTCGTCGTCGCGCTAGGCAGCGGTCTCGAACTGGCTCTGGCGGGCTCGGCGCGGTGGCCGGGCGCGCAGGCGAGCCGTGCGCACGGGTGACGACGGGGAAGGTTGAGAAGCACGAGGCTTGAGGGCAGGAGCAGTTGATCCTCGCTGCTGCGGGGTGGCAGGGCGGGCCTCGTGCATGCGGATGATCTCCGTGAGGTGTTCGCCGGTGAAGCGGTAGGCGCGGCCGACCCGCGTGAACGGGATGAGCCGGCGGCGAGCGCGGTCCTTGACCCACCAGGCAGAGCAGCCGAGAACGGCCGCGACTTCCTCGGGGAGGTAGAGGCGCGGCAGGGCTGCGGCGTGCGGAGTCGGTGCGGAGGCAGGGGGTATTGCGGGTCGGTGCAAGGGTGGTCCTCATCTGACAGGCGCGGGGCGGCAACCCCGGCCTGGCCGGTGATCACGGGATGGGCGGTGGTGGCAAGAGCTGGGCGTGCGGTGGCCGCAGTGCCCGGTGGGGGGAGGCGTTAGCCGTCGGACTCGCCGTCGGGGGTGTCCGCCTTTCGGCTGGGCCGTGGTCGTACTCCGTGCTTCATGAAGTGCCAGGGGGAGTCCGGGTTGTCGGCGATCTCCTCGGTGATGGCCTGCTTCACGGCGGCGTCGACCTCCTCGTAGATGTCAGGGTGCTCGTCGAGGTAGTGGTCGAGGGCGTCTCTTGCCTGGCTGAAGGCGAGGTTGGCCCGCTGGGTCTCGCGGAAGGCTCGTCGGATCTGCTCCACGAGTTCCATGGCGCGGGCGTGCTGGGCCATCTTCGGGGGGCCGATGAGGCTTTCGAGGGAGATGCCGAAGACCTCGGCGAAACCGATCGCCTCATTGAGGTTAAGCCGCCGCTTCCGGTTCTCGATGCGCCACACGGCGGACGGATTCATGTCGAAGTCGGCCTCGTTGAGCCGGTCCGACAGGGCGTTCGTGCCCCAGCCGCGCGCTTCGCGCTCCAGCTTGATCCGGACCGCGGCATTCTCCTCGCCCCGGAACACCGGGAGATCGGTCGACTCCTCGTCGCTCCCCACGGACACCATCCTTCTCTACGTAGCACTCCACTGCGGTTTGCAGTACGAAAACAGTAGCATGGATTCTGCGAAATGCAGGATGATCCTGCTATTCGCAATATGCGTGGTACACTTAATGCAGGACCTGAGCCCGCCCCGGGCCCAGGAACGCAAGAAGCCCCGGTGCGAACACCGGGGCCGAAGCGAAGTCCCCACCACCGCCCATCCCTGAACGATCTACCGGCCAGGCCGAGGTTGCCGCCTCGATGGCCTGCCGTGTGAGGAGCTCTATGCCCCACAGTACGTGCCCGCGTACTGCCCCCGCATCCCCGTTGCGTCGCCCGTCCGCGAAGGCCGGGCGATAGCCATGGCGCGCATACGCACCATCAAGCCGGAAGCCTTCGCCTCCGAATCCCTCGCCCAGGTCTCCGTCACCGCCGAGCGCACCTTCTTCGGCCTGCTCACCCAGGCCGACGACCACGGCCGGTTCCGCGACCAGGCCGCCGTCATCGCCGGACTGCTGTGGTCCCTTCGCCCCGAGCACGGCCCCGTGGGCGTCGAGGACGACCTGAGCCAGCTCGCCGGCGCCGATCTGATCTGCCGCTACGAGGGCGAGGACGGCAAGCGGTACCTGCACATCGTCACCTGGAGCCGCCACCAGAAGATCAACCGGCCCAGCGGCGTACGCCACCCTGCCTGCCCGCACCACGACGGGGCACCGCGCAATAGGCCCTCACTGGCAGCGCCGGGATCCCTCACATCCTCCTCCGTGACACCTCACGGAGGATTCACCGAAGGCTCAGGCGAAATACGCGAGCCCTCCATGACACGCGACGAATCTGCAGGTCAACACGGATTCAGTGAGCCCTCCACGAGGGTGCAGGGAGGACTCGCCGAGCCCTCCGTGAGCCCTCACCGTCCGGATCTAGGACCTAGGATCCTGGATCTAGGATCAGTACCTGTGGGGGCAGCAAGCGGCCCCGCGCCGGACACCGTCTCGGCCAAGCAGCTGATCGGCGAGTACGTCGCCGCGTGCGCCCACCGCCCGCCCGAGAAGGTCCTCGGCCATCTCGGACGCGAGGTCAACCAACTCCTCGGCGAGGGCATCGCACCCGCCCACATCCGCGCCGGTCTGGAGCGCCTGCGCACCAAGGGGCTGAGTCCCAGCGTGCTGCCCAGCCTCGTCAACGAGGCCATGAACGCCACGCGGCCCGCCCCACGTGCGGCGCACCGGCCCTGGACCAACCCCACCGACGTCGAGGCCGCTTACGGGGGTGACCTGTGACCCCAGCCGCCACAGCCACCCGTGAGCCGCAGCGCGTCGGCGCCCTGGCCGACCGGCTCGGCGCGATCCTCGCCGACCGGGGCATCGACCCCACCGCGGCCCCTGCGGAGCCACCTGCCGAGCCGGTGACCGCGCTGGAGCTGGCCGACGCCCGCATACCGGTCCGGTACCGCAACGCCCTGACCGACCACCCGCAGGTCACCACCTGGGTCGAGGAGATCATCCGTAGCGGACGACCAGGTCCTGGCGGAGCTCCGGGGATCGCGCACGGCCCGTCGCTGCTGATCGCCGGCCCCACTGGCACCGGCAAGACCCACCAGGCATACGGCGCGGTCCGCTCACTGCTGGCCGCAGGCGTCCAGCAGATGGCCATCGCCATCCACGTCCGCGGCCTGCTGACCTACCTCTTCCCCCTCGTCATCGACGGGTTCATCGCCTACGGCGTCCGCGCCCTGATCATCCTGCGCACCGCCCCGTTCGGCTCACGGCTGTACGTCTGGGCCCTCTTCGGCACCGCCACCACGGCCAGCATCTGGGCCAACGCCCTGCACGCCGTACGCCTCAACCAACAAGCCCCGCAAGCGGGTCTGCGCCTTGGGGACTTCACCGTCGGAGTGCTCTCCACCCTCGCCCCACTCGCCCTAGCCGGCGCGGTCCACCTGTACATCCTTATCGCCCGCCACAGCCCCACCCTGCACGCCCCAACCCGTGACCACACGGATGTGGTGGCCCCGCACCCTCGCGACTGCACGGAAGGCAGCCGACCCCACCCGGAACCGCAGAAGGAGACCAGCGGCCCACTGTCAGACCCGCCGTCCAACGACACGGTCAGCCGCCGCTTCGGACGGCCGCCGGGCGCCGAGATGAACGTGCTGATCGACATCGCACGCAAGGGGATCGACGCGCACGGAAAGTCCTCCCGCGCGGTGGTCCGCGGCGCCATCCGCGAAGCCGGACTGACCATCGCCGAAGACCGCCTCACCGAACTCATGAGCCACCTGCGGGCCGAGGCCGACCGACCCGCGGACCAAGACCCCACCGCCTGACCGGATATCCGGTCACCCCACCCGTCCGCCCTCGCGGACCAACAGCCCAGTCCCTGACGGGACCAGGAGCACCCCGCGCCCGAACGCATCACGCCAGCCCTGGCCCCTCCCTGATTCGCTCACCAGCAGACCAGCGGACCTCGCCTTCCCTCACCCCATCCCCGCCCAACGGAGAACCTCCCGCATGCACACCCCGAACCCCGATAACCCCACTCACCACGACCGCACGCAGATCTCTGACCCTGCCCCAGACGCAGCAAGGTATCCCGCTGGACCGTCCAACGGCCGGTCCCACGGGGAAGCCTCCGCCCCGGGGGTGGCGGAGGCGCTCGGGCACCAGGGGGTGCCCGAGGGAGAACAGCATGGCGACGCCACCACTGCTGCTTCTGTGCCGCGTGCCGCCGACGCCGCCGCGCTGCACCGCGTCGCCCGCCGCCGCAAGCGCGAAGACGTGCAGCGCAAAGAGCGCGTCGATGTGCGTTACAGCGTCGACGAGAAGTCCAAGATCCTCGCCGAGGCCAGGTCATTGAACATCGCCGGCGCTCACTACGTCGGCGCCATCGTCATGGCCCACGTCCACGGCGACCTCACCCTGCCCGGTCAGCGCACCCCGCTCGACGACTACATCGACGAGCTCAACGCCCTGCGCCGGCAGGTCGCCAAGATCGGCCACAACATCAACCAGATCGCCAAGAAGCTCAACTCCGGCGGCGATCCACACCCTGGGGACACCGCCACTCTGGCGCAGGCCGAGCGCACCCTGACCGCGGTCGGCACCGCAGTCGGCCACATCGCAGCAGCCGCGAACCAGGCCGTGGCCAAGAACGCGGCCCGATGATCGCCAAGATCAGCAGCGGCAAGGACACCGCGGGCCTGATCCGGTACCTGTTCGACACGAAGAAGGCCAAAGACCACACCGACCCCCACCTGGTCGCCTCCTGGGACGGCTTCGCCCCCGACCCCGGCCGCGCCGACGACTTCACCGCCACCAAGAAGCTCCTCGTGGCCGACCTCGACCTGCACGTCAAGCAGGCCCGGCGGCTCGGCCGCGCCCCCAAGCAGCACATGTGGCACTGCTCGATCCGCGCCGCTAAGACCGACCGCATCCTCAGCGACGACGAGTGGGCCGCCATCGCCCGCCGCGTCGTCGCAGCCACCGGCATCGCACCCGAGGGCGACCCGGACGGCTGCCGCTGGGTCGCCGTACGCCACGCACCGGACCACATCCACATCGCCGCCACCAAAGTCCGGGGCGACCTGCGCACGGCCCGCCACTGGAACGACTACCTGACCGCCGACAAGGAGCTTGCCGCCATCGAGAAGGAATACGGACTGTTCCAGGTCGTACGCGGCGACCGCACCGCAGCGAAACGGCCCACCCGCGCTGAGCATGAGAAGGCCCGCCGTGCCGGCCAGCAGCAGACGGCCCGCGAACGCCTGCGCACCACCGTCCGCACCGTGGTGGCGGTCGCCGCCAGCACCGAGGAGTTCGTCCGCCTGCTCACCGACCTTGACGGTGTCCTCGTCGAGGTCCAGAACTTTCCCTCCGGCGATCTGCGCGGCTACAAGGTCGCCCTCGAAGGCGACACCAACGCCGCAGGCGAGCCGATCTGGTTCTCCGGCTCCGAACTCGCCCCGGACCTGTCCCTCCCCAAGATCCAACAACGCCTGGCCGCCATCGAACCCCAGCCCACCGACCAGCAAACAGGTCGGCGCAGGCTCAACCCCTGGCACCAGGCCACCGCCGCCGCCGAACGCATCCCCCACCACCTCGACCAGGGCGACGACGAGGCCGCCCAGGCCCACCTCGCCTCCTTCGGAGAAGCACTCGACGCACTGCCCCGACTCGCGCCCAAGGACATCCGGCCCCAACTCCAGCACGCAGCCATCGCCTTCGAGCGCGCCACCCGCTCCCGGATCCGGAACAACGACCAGCACGCGCGTGCCCTGCGCGGAGCCGTCCGCGCCATGCGCGCTCATCCCGTCACGGGCGACGGAGCCGTCCTCGCGATGTTCCTCGACGCGGCCGTCCTCGTCGTCATCGCCGCCGCCCGCTGGCACCAACAACGCCAGCACGACCAGCAGGTCATCGCCGCACACCAGACCCTCGTCCACCTGCAGACCGCATACGACCGGTCGGCTGCCGCACCCCTGGCTGCCCTCGCCCAGCGCACACCACCACCGGTCACTGTGGAACGGCACGCTCAGCAGATCAGCGCGATCCTGCCCGACTACGCCGAGCGAGTTGTCAGTGACCCCGTCTGGCCAGCGCTTGCCGCCGCCCTCACCGAGGCGGAAACCGCAGGCCATGACCCGGAACGGCTCCTCCAGCAAGCCGCCGACCAGCGTGCATTGGACGACGCCGACTCCCCCGCACGAGTCCTCACCTGGCGCGTCAACCGCCTGACCCAACGCCCTGCTCCCAGCGCCCAAGCCCTGGCCGCCCAAGCCCGTTCAACCGTGGCCACACGAGCGGCACGTCCGGTTCCGATCGATCCGGGTACTCCGCCTCGGCCCGGCCCGGCGGCTGGGCCAGGACGACGACGCTGAGCTGGCGCCGCCCGCTCCCTGCCCTCGACAGGTGCTCGGAGCGGGCGGTGGCGGGGTCAGCTCACCCCCACGAAGGCACGAGGGCACGAGTGCCGGGCGACTACCAGATCGGCTGCGCATCGTGCAGGTACCTTGGGCGTCCGTCCGCGAGAGCCTGCAACGCGGCCTGGAAGCGGTTGCGCAGCGGTGACCGTAGGAGTTCACCGGCCCGCTCCGGGGAGAGGAACGCCGCCTCCGAGAGCTCATCGTCGTGCGGTCGTATCTTGGCCGCCTGGTCCTCACTGAGGGTGCCGGCATCGAAGATGAAGGAGATCTGGTCGTCCCAAGGCCCGTGGGGGGCGACCCAGTCGATGATCAGCACGCCGCGGAGCGTCACGACGAGGCCGAGTTCTTCCTTCAGCTCGCGTGTTGCAGCGTCGTGCGGCGGCTCATTGGCTTCGACCATCCCGCCCGGCAGGTCCCACCCGGGCTTGTATGTCGGTTTGACCAGCAGCACGCGGCCGGTTGGATCACGCAGCAGGACATCGGCGGCGACACGCTTACGCGCCTGCGTCGCGTTGCCCTCGGCAAGGTAGGCGTTCCAAGCGGTTGGATCGGCAGGTGTGGGCCTCATGTCGGCGTACCTCCCCGGGACGACGTGATGATGTCGGCGAGCAGCAGCATTCTGGACCTGATGGCGTCGTCGAAGCCCTCCAGGTAGTCGCGCACGGGCACGTACGCCCGGTAGGGCTCCAGCAACCTGCGGAGGTCATGGAGTTGATGAATCACACGTACCGATCCGAGCGTTGGGCTCGTAGTGAGGAGTTCGTGGCCGACCTGGACAGCGACGTCGAGGTCACCGCGCTGTGCGTGGATGCCGACAAGGGTGATCCGGCTGAAGGCCAGGGAGCGGGCCCGTCCGTCCTCGCGCAGCGCGATGGCGCGTTCGGCATGACGCAAGGCCACCTCATACTGCTGGAGATCCCACATGACCAGGGCCGACTCGCTCGCAAGAGATGCCGAGTCGAATGGGCTGAGCCAGGGATGAACGGCATCCGAGGAGGTTTCGAGGTCGCTGTGTGCGGCGTCGAGCGCACGGCGAGCTGCTGTGTGCTGACCGCCTGCTGCCAGGCCCCGGGCCTGCATCGCATGGAGCCGGGCGGTGAGCGAGGCGATACGAGGTCCCTTTCCCACGAGGGACAAGCCCATTCGTGCCCAATGAGCTGCAGCCGCCGGGTCACCGGTGTGGAGGGCGAGATGGCTCCTGCTCGCGGCGATGTTGGCGGCCAGGGGTAAGTCGCCCGAGGTGCGTGCCAGCGGGAGGGCTCGGGCGAAGTGCTGGGCTCCCAGGTCGTCACGGCCGGAGTCGTGAGCCATCCATCCCGCCATCTCCGTCAAAGCTGCCGCGGTCGCGAAGACCTGGAGTCCGCTGGTTGTGTCGACCAGACGCGGCGCCACCTTGTGTCCGAGGTGCCGCACGACCGCTCCGTACAGCCGGCCTCCTCCGGTTTGGCGGTCGGCACTGCGGAACGCACCCATGGCCGCCAGATCGTCGCCGTCGATGTGAAGTGGCCCGTCCTGGCTTTGCGGTTCGGTGGGCTGCGGTTCCCAAGGCCGGCGGGCGAGTCCCAGAAGGTAGCCGGGGATGTGGAATGCGTCGGCGATCTGCTCGAACAGCACGAGCTTTTCCACTCGCGTCCGGCCGTTCATGTAGTCGTACAGACGCCCTTGGCTGATCTCTGCCGCGGCGGCGATTCGGCGAGTGCTGACTCCTCGGTGATTCAGCAGCCGAAAAAGGGCTCCCATGTCGCGTTCTTGGCAGGCCGCGAGGAACCGATCGTCGCTGAGCAGCCCAGCGGTGACCTGACGCGGGTCCTGCGACTGGCGGTCCATCGATGGCTCCCCCCGGCGGTGTGACTCGATGCTACGACCATCGATCACCGGGTGACTCCATCTTGGGGTCACCTTCTGGGGTCTCCGTCGTACCCCTGTTGGCCGTTGACTGCCATCAGCCGCTCGGAGCCCGCAGGTCACGGACGACAGGGCTCCCCCCTGCACGCGGGCTCCGGGTGGTCAAACCCAGGTCGGCGGTACCACCCTCTCCCACCCTGGGGCGGGGCGGTGCCGCTTGCGAGCCGAAGGAGATTCCGATGAATCGAGCACGACACCCCACCCACCGCAAGGACAACACGGCGACGTTCCAGCTGCCCCGGCTGAACTCGGATCAGGTCGGGACGTTCCTCAGCGTCGTGTGGGTGCTGGGCAACATCGTCACCGTCGGCCTGCTTGGAGCCAGCGCAGTGGAGCGGCCAGCACATGCCGCGACACCGAATGTGCCCGTCACGGCCGCAGACGCCGACCAACCCGTGGAGTAGGGCTCTGGTCGCCCCACAACAGCCATCGTCCGGCGCCGCGAGCGAGTGGTCCGCCCTTCCCCGAAGCGCGGACCACTCCGAGTGCCCCCGCCGCCGTCCACGGACTCGCCCGCGATGAGTCCTGAGCCTGCTCCGGCGGCGGGGGCGCTCGACCAAGAGCATCCCGGCATAGCAACCCGTCCAGAGACGACAAGGAGTCGCTGAGATGTTGCACCAGCTCCACCGATCGGCTCGATACGCTGCACGCATCGCCGCACGGCCCTCAACACTCGTCCTCCAGCCCACCAAGTTCTGCAATCTCGACTGCACCTACTGCTACCTCCCCCACCGTGACCAGCGGAACCACATGGCGGTCGAGGTCGCTGACGCGGTAGCGCGCTCGGCCGCCGAACTGGTCGAGCAGGATGACAGCCAGCCTTTGGGCATCGTCTGGCACGCCGGCGAGCCCATGGCACTTGGGGTGCGCCGCTTCACGAGCCTGCTTGCCCCCTTCGAGCCGCTTCGCGAGGTGGGGCTGCTCCGCCACTACATGCAGACCAACGCGACGCTCGTCACCGACGACTGGTGCGACCTGCTGATCGAGAACGATGTCCGGATCGGAGTGAGCATCGACGGTCCGGCCGCACTGAACACACAGCGCATCGACCGCCGAGGTCGACCTGCCTTCGATCGGATCATGAAGGGCATCGACCGGCTACGCGACCGGAGCATTCCCTTCTCCACCATCGCGGTCGTCAGCCAGGACTGCATCGCCCAGCCCGAAGCGCTCCTCGACTTCCTCGCCGACCTCGGCTGCGAATCCATCGGCCTCAACATCGAGGAAGTCGAGGGCGTCAACACGGAGCGACAGCCACCCACCCGCGAGCAGGCCACCGAATTCTGGCGGCACACCATCGCCTGGAGCCGCCGCCACCCTGGTGGCCCGGTGGTCCGGGAGCTGGACCGTCTTGGCGACTACCTGCACCTGGTACGCACCGGCCAGCGCGACCGGTGGGAGGAACGCCGCATCGACCCCATCCCGACCATCTCGGTGAGCGGGGAGGTCGTACTGCTCTCGCCCGAGCTGGGCGATACCACCGCCCCGCCCTATAACGACTTCCGGGCCGGAAACGTGCTGGAGGAATCCATCCCCGCCATGCTGG
The DNA here is from genome assembly GCF_040654775.1 of Streptomyces sp. NPDC050636. Lineage (NCBI taxonomy): Bacteria > Bacillati > Actinomycetota > Actinomycetes > Kitasatosporales > Streptomycetaceae > Streptomyces > Streptomyces sp. NPDC050636. Next base: position 1,510 of record NZ_JBFAIP010000035.1, on the reverse strand, counting down.
ACCGGGCGCACCGACTTCGGTACGTACGGGAGTTCCTGGTCGGGCTGGACAAGTGCGAGGCCGACTGCGCGTTCTTCGACTTCTGCCGAGGAGCGCAGGCAAGCAATCGCTACTTCGAAAACGGCAGCCTGGCCACGGCCGAGACGAACTACTGCCGCGTCTCCCAGCAAGCCCTGGTCATGGCCCTGTCCGACACCGCAAGGAAGGAACACGCCGCATGACACTCCTGGAACAGCTCGCGTCCACCGACGCCCCCGTCGTCGCCGACCTCATAGCCACGCGCGCGCAGGGTGCACCGGTCCGCGCCGACTGGAACAACCAGCCGACCTGGGACAACTGGAACCAGACCCCCGCCAATCCGTGGAACAACCAGCCCACCTGGGACAACTGGAACAAGAACCGGTAACCGCAGATGCTGCACCGGGGCGCGTCGCCAACGGACGCGCCCCGGCCGGCGCCCTCCCCCACAGCAGAAACGGAGAACCATGGAAACCCGCACCTTCGGCCGTATCGCCGTCACGCTCCCCGGCGTCGATGAGCCGGGCATCTACCTGTCCAACGTCACCTCGCTCGAAGGCGGCAGGGGTACCGTCCAGGACTTCCACTACGCGGACGCGGACCTACGCGAACTCGACCTGTCCAACGCCAAGCTGCTCTCCGGTCGGATCTCGGGCCTGCGCGCCCAGCGGACTCGCCTTCACGACGTACGCGTGGCCTCCGTCGAGTTCGGCAACAGCGACTTCGGCCCGATGCAGTGGACCGACGGCAAACTGTCACGCGCGGTCTTCCGCAACTGCAAGCTCATGGGCGCAGCCCTCAGCGGCCTGGTCCTGGAAAACGTCCTGTTCGACAACTGCAAGCTCGACTACGCGACCTTCAACGACATTCGGGCAGCCGGCCCCTTGATCTTCTCCCAGTGCGTGCTGTCAGAGGCCACCTTCACCAACTGCGACGTGAGCCGCGCCGTCTTCGCCGACTGCACCCTCCGGCTCACCGAGTTCGCACGCGGCAAGTACCAGGACTGCGACCTGCGCGGCAACGACCTCTCCGCAGTCCGAGGCGTCGCGGAACTGCGCAAGGTCATCATCGACCGGGCCCAGCAGACCCAACTCGCGGAAGCGCTCGCCGCTGAGCTCGACGTCACCTACGGCGAAGACCTGGACGACCGCCGGTAGGACAGGACCGAGGGGAGGAGTCGCCGTGAACCTGCACATCGCCTTCCGGGAGTACCTGGACCTCCACGAACGCTGCCAGGTCGGCAGCACGCGCATAGCCACGCGAGAATCGCAGTACGAAGACGGGGCAGTCGTCCCTGTCGGCGACTGGCGGCCGCTCACCCCCGGCCTGGCGCAGCGCCTGAACCCCACCGCGTCGACACCGGACAGCAGCTTGGTCGAGCTGGTGACACTTCCCGCTGATGAGGATCCGCATTTTTCCCCAAGTGCGCTCCGATTCCCCACTTGGTTCAAGAGCGGATGAAGTGAGGAAAGTGGGGATCGCCGAGCGTGCG
>NZ_JBFAIP010000034.1:0-69019 GCF_040654775.1 Streptomyces sp. NPDC050636 | reverse complement strand
CCTCCGTGCGGTGCAGTCCTAGACAGCTCCACCACACCGGAGGTCTTCGCCATGATCAAGCCCGGCAAGTGTCAACAACGCTCGTGATCAATACAGCTAGGGTCTGTCCGATGGGTCAGGGTCGGAAAAGCCCTAGGCGGTGAGCTCCTACCCCGCCAGATCCGCCAGTTCCGCCGCGAACGGGGGCTCGGCGCCCGCGCGCGAGCAGGTGACGGCGGCCGCGCGAGCGGCGAAGCCGAGGATGTCGCGCCAGTCGTCGGCGCCCAGCGAGGCGACCGCGGTATGGGACAGGGCGTCGTGGGCGTCCAGCCGGTGCAGCAGCGCGGCATTCACCGTGTCGCCCGCGCCGATGGTGTCGACGACCTCGACCCGTTCACCGGGGACGGCCAGCTCGCCGCCGCCCGGCGTCAGCACCGTCAGGCCGTCACCGCCGTGGGTGATGACGATCGCCGCGGGCCCCGCGCTCAGCCACCGCTTCGCCGCCGCGGCGACCGCATCCCGCCCTTCTGCCTCCGCCAGCCACAGCGCGTCCTCCTCCGACAGCTTCAGGAGCGCGACATCGGGAAGCCAGGAGTGGAAGCGGGCGCGGTAGGCGGCCGGGTCCGGGATCAGACCGGGGCGGATATTGGGGTCGAGAGCCGTGAGGACGCCGCGCCGGGCCTCGCGGCGCAGCAGGGCCTCGTACGCGCTCGCGCCCGGCTCCAGGACGAGTGAGCAGGTGCCCAGCGACAGCGCGCGGACCTCGTCGGGCAGCGCCGGCGGCAGGGTGAACAGGCGGTCGGCGGTGCCCTCGACGTAGAAGCCGTAGCCCGCGGAGCCGTCCGCGCTGATGTCCGCCAGGGCGAGCGTGGTCGGCTCGCCGCCGCGCTGCACCAGAGAGGTGTCCACACCGCCCGTCCGCAGCCCTTCCAGCAGCGTCTCGCCGAAGGTGTCGGTCGACACCCGTGAGCAGAACGCGGTGGGCGAGCCGAGCCGGCCCAGCGCGACCGCGGTGTTGTACGGCCCGCCGCCGCGCCGCGGCAGCAGCGCGGGCAACTGGCCGTTCCCGGGAGGGGCCTGGGGGCTGGGGACGAGGTCGATCAGTGCCTCGCCGGCGACGACGATCACGGGGTGCGGTTCCTTTCCTGGGCGGCTGGGGGAGTGGCCGGAGGGGCGGCCACGCGTGGGGCCGGCGGGCCGGTATCGGGGCAGCCGCACGACGTACGGTGCACAAAGGCGCAGGGCAGACGGACGGTGCGCGGCGGCCGGTCCGGCTTCTCCAGTCGTTCCAGCAGCAGCCGGACCGCCGCCGCCCCGATGTCCTTGCTGGGCTGCGCGATCACGGTCAGCCGGGGCTCGAACAGATCGGCCCAGGAGAAGTCGTCGAAGCAGGCCAGCGCGATATCGCGCGGCACCTGGAGGCCCCTCTCGCGCAGCGCACGCAGCGCGCCGATCGTCATCGCGTTGTTGGCGGTGATGACCGCGGTGGGCGGTTCCGGCGCGGCGAGCAGATGGCGGGTGGCGTCCTGCGCGCCCTCCGCCTCGGAGTTGCCGCCGGCGAGCAGCTCGGGCGCGAACGGCAGACCGCGGGCGCGCAGCCCTTCGCGGTAGCCCTGGACCCGCTCGGTGGTCGTGCTCAGCCCGGGGAGCCCGGCCACCAGGCCGATCCGGGTGTGGCCCAAGTCGGCCAGATGCTCAACCAGTTGGCGTACCGGGCCGGTGTTCTCGGCGCACACCTGGTCATGGCCGTCGCCGACCAGCCGGTCCAGGAACACCGTGGGGACCTTGCGCCGCGTCAGGTACCCGACCATCTCGGCGGGCTCCGCGGACGGCGCGACGATCATGCCGTCCACCCGCCGCTCGTGCAGCAGCTGGACGACCGTGCGCTCATGCTCCGGGTCGTCGTGCGGATCGGCGATCAGCAGGCTGTAGCCGGCCTCCAGCGCACCGGCCTCGACACCCTGGAGGATCTCGGTGAAGTACGGGTTGCTGATCGCGGAGACCGCGAGACCGATGGAGCGGGTACGGGAGGTGACCAGGGAGCGGGCGAGGGTGTTGTGGGTGTAGCCGAGCTCGTCGATGGCGCCGAGCACCGCGGCGCGGGTGCCGGGGCGTACCGGCCGGGTCTCGTTGAGCACATGCGAGACGGTGGCGACGGAGACGCCCGCGCGCCGTGCCACATCCATCATCGTTGTCATCCGGTTCTTCCTCCACTTCCCGGCCGCGGATCACCGTTGCCGACGCTTCCCGGCCGCGGATCACCGTTTCCGCTGTCGCGGGACCACGAAGCCTGTCGCAGCATCGGCGTCACCCACACCTCAGCACACCTCGACGCAAACGTAAACGCTTGCGTAAGCGTTTACGCGCAAGTTACCTGCTTCGTCCAGAATCTGCTCGCCGGAAACCGGGGGCCGCAGCCTGGAAGGCCGAGCAGGATCTGCTGCGGGGGCGCCAGGACCCGCCGGAAGCGCAATGGTCTGTACCGGTATCGTCGGGGGTCGAGAGTTCCTGATCGACGACACGGCGTCCGACGGTCGTGTCTGCGGTCGGTGCCTGACGGCCGACGGCAGTCACCGACCCCGTGCCCCCTGGAGCAGCCATGAGCCAGTCCCCCGCCCGCCGAACCGTGCTGCGCGGGGCCGCGCTCGCGGGTGCCGCCGGGTTCGGACTGGCGGCCTGCTCCCCGGAGGGCTCGGGAAACGACGCGTCGGCCGTGCCCACGGCGCCGGTCGACCTGGGCGCCGCCGCCGAGGTGCCGGTCGGCGGTGCCAAGCTCTACCGCGAGGACCGGCTCGTCGTGTCGCAGCCCGCCAAGGGCGAGTTCAAGTGCTTCAGCGCCAAGTGCACCCACTCGGGCTGCATCCTGACCGAGGTCGAGAGGCAGCAGGGCACCTGTCCCTGTCACGGCAGCCGCTTCGACGTCACCACGGGCGAGGTCATCCAGGGCCCGGCGTCCAAGCCGCTGCCCGAGGTGCCGGTCAAGGCCAAGGCCGGGAAGCTGATAGCGGGCTGAGGCCGGGGCCCGCGGAGCCCGTCAGGCGTCCATGCGCGCCTCCCCAGCCCCACCCGGCGCCCGTTTACCCCCCAGTCCCACCCGATGCCCCTTACCCCCAGTCCCACCCGATCCCCAGTATTCCGGGCCGTACCCCCTGCTCCACGAGGTGGACGGCGCGGTGCTGACCGCTCAGCGTCAGTTCCTGCTGGGCGCTGCGCGGGGCGCTCGCCGAGGCCTGGGCGAAGCGCCGGCAGCGCACCGGCAGCGCCGCCTCGTCGAAGCGCACCTGAAGGACGTACTGGCTGCCCGCGAAGCTGAAGCCGCGGACGTACTCGGCGCTCGGGCCGCCGCTGCCGTCCTCGAAGACATAGCCGAAGACATGGGTGTCGCCGGCCCGCAGCCGGGCGTCGAAGAGCAGCTCGGCGACCACCACCCCGGTGTCCGCGTCCCCGCGGACTCTCCCCAGCCGGCAGTTCTCCGAGGCCCGCACCGTCACCCGGGACGGATCGCAGCCCGGGTCGCCCCGGTGGATGGCGATATAGCGGTCCACGTCGTCCCGGTGCGCGCGGACGACCTGGAGCGATTCGCGTTCGCTCAGCTCGCGACGCGGCCCGATACGGACCCGTTCGTGATGTCCGACGGTGTGCAGCCCGCCGTCCGCGGGAGTCTCCAGCTCGGTGAACAGCTGCTGCAGGGCGTCGGCGGGCGCCATCAGGGAGCGGTACGAGCGGGCGGCCGGACGCCCGACCTCGGGGCGGGCGCCGCCTTCGGGCACCAGGAGGCGGTGCAGCGAGCGCGCAGGCAGGTCGAGGACCTCCTCCAGGGCGCGCACCGCCCGCAGCGATTCCGGGCGCTGCGGGCGCCGGGCTCCCTGCTGCCAGTAACTCAGGCTGGTCACCCCGACCTTGATGCCGCGCTGCGCGAGCTTGTGCTGGACGCGGTGCAGGGCGAGACCGCGTGCCGTGAGCGCGCTCCGCAGCGCCAGATGGAAGGGGCCGGTCCGCAGCAGCTGTGCCAGTTCGGCGGACTCGGGAGTGTTCTGTGCCATTGCCTCGATCCTCCGGCGCGCGGGTGAACGTTCACAACCGGATCGCGCGCCGCGCGCTCTCCCTGCCTGTTCACTGCAGTACGCCGGGCGCCGCACGTTCACATCCGGGCCCGCTCGTCCACACCCGCATGTCACTCCGCATTGAAGCGTGTTGACCCGTGTGCGACAACACCTGATGCTCCTCATCAGCATCCGGATGCGCTCCTCTCCCCCTCACCCCCCATTCGGGAGGAACGCCATGACCCGTGCCCCCCACGCACGCCGTTCGCGCCGCAGATGGCTGTCGGCCGCGGCGGTCAGCGCCGCCGCGCTGACCGCACTGACCACGCTCCCCGGGGCGGCCGCCTCGGCAGCCGCGCCCCAGGCGCACGCCGTCAGCGCCACGAAGAGCGCCGTAGCGCCGCGCGCCGCCAACCGCCTCGACATATCCATGCAGGCCCAGGAGGAGACCAACTGGTGCTGGGCCGCCTCCGGCAACACCATCGCGACCTGGTACGGCAAGAACTACAGCCAGAACCAGTTCTGCAACGCCGCCTTCAACTACCAGCAGGGTTCGTCCTGCCCCAACGACCAGGCGACACTGGGCAATGTGCAGAACGCATTCGACTGGATGGGCATCAACTCCGGCTCGTATGTGACCGGCTATCTGCGCTACAGCACCGTGCAGAGCGAGATCAACGCCAAGCGGCCCATCGAGACCCGCATCCAGTGGTCCTCCGGCGGCGGCCACATGCATGTCATCTACGGCTACGACACGGCCAACAACTGGGTTTACTGGGGTGACCCATGGGGCTCCAACGACCGGTACAACTGGGGCGACTTCGACTACTACGTGAACGGCAGCTCCTTCTCCTGGACACACTCCCTCTACCGGATAGGAGCCTGAGGTGATGACGAAGCGCACCGCTCGCACCGCCCTTCGTGCCGCCGCCACCGGGACGCTCGCCACCGCTCTCATCGGCCTCGCCCCGCACGCCGCCCTGGCCGCGGAGGCCCCCGCGCCGCCGCAGGCCCCGTCCCGTGCCAGCGTCTCCGCCGCCCATGACGCGGCCGCCGCGCCCGCGACGCTCGACACCCTCACCCGGTTCTTCGCCCACGAGGCGACCCGTAAGGGGGCCCGAGACGGCGCCGCCGCTACGGGCACGGCGAAGACCGCCCCGCACATCGAGGGCGGCGCGGTCCCCGTCTACGTCCTGTCGCCGGACTTCGTGCGCGGCAAGGCCGAGGCCCCGGTCGCCCGGCTGGAGTTCCTCGCCAGCAAGGCCGTCGCCGCCGACGGCCGCACGGCGTCGGTGTGGACCGCTCGGCAGGGCTCCGCCTGGAAGGTCGTCAACATCGCCAGCGGTGACGACGAGACCCGCTACACCGCGGCCGGGGCCGCGAAGCGCGGCGCCGGGACGGTCTTCCACGAACCGCAGATCGACGCCTGGTACGTCCAGCGCGGCGACCGAGTCGAGCCGCTGGACGCGGACGCCGTGAAGGCCGTCGGCGCGCGCGGCACCACCGTCGCCGCCTACCAGAAGCGGGTGGCGAAGGCGTACGGCGACAAGCTCCCCGGCTCCGCCTACGACAAGCGCGGCGAGGCCGGCGGCTACGGCCCGCAGGCCGCCTCCGGGGCCGCCTCCGCCACCACCAAGGAGGTCGCTGATGAGAGCGCCCGCAAGCAGCCCGTCGAGGCGGACGCGCTGGCGGGCGACAGCGTCCCGGTGACCGCCGCTTCGACCGTCGCGGGCGTCGCCGCCCTGGTCGCGCTCGGCCTCTTGGGCACCGCGGCGCTGCGGAGGCGACGCACCCACTGACGCCGCGTGGCGGCCCCCCCCCACCCCACCCACACATCCCCCGCCACCTGTCCTCCCCGCTTCGAGGGAGGGCAGGTGGCGGGGGTCGGGGCAAGGCCGGGCTGGCTGCTGCACCGCTCCGCCGGAAAGGGCGCACGGCAACGGTCCGCGGCAATGCTCCGGGTCCCGTGACGCGGGAACGGTCCACCACCGCTCATTGTCAGTGGCGGTCAGTAGGGTGGTGGTCATGGCAGACCCCAGCAGCTACCGACCCAAGCCGGGACAGATCCCCGACTCGCCGGGGGTCTATAAGTTCCGCGACGACCACGGCCGGGTCATCTACGTCGGCAAGGCGAAGAGCCTGCGCCAGCGCCTGGCGAACTACTTCCAGGACCTGGCCGGGCTCCATCCTCGTACGCGCACGATGGTCACCACTGCCGCCTCGGTGGAATGGACCGTCGTCTCCACCGAGGTCGAGGCGCTCCAGCTCGAATACACCTGGATCAAAGAGTTCGACCCGCGCTTCAACGTCAAGTACCGCGACGACAAGAGCTATCCGTATCTCGCGGTGACCCTCAACGAAGAGTTCCCGCGCGCCCAGGTCATGCGCGGTGCCAAGAAGAAGGGCGTGCGCTACTTCGGCCCGTACGGCCACGCCTGGGCGATCCGCGAAACCGTCGACCTGATGCTGCGCGTCTTTCCGGTGCGCACCTGCTCCGCGGGCGTCTTCAAGCGCTCCGCCCAGATCGGCCGCCCCTGCCTGCTCGGCTATATCGGCAAGTGCTCCGCCCCCTGCGTCGGGCGGATTTCGGCTGAGGACCACCGCGAACTGGCCGAAGAATTCTGCGACTTCATGGCCGGCCGCACCGGCGCGTACATCCGCCGCCTTGAGCACCAGATGCAGGACGCCGCCGAAGAGATGGAGTACGAGCGCGCCGCGCGGCTGCGCGACGACATAGGGGCGCTCAAGCGGGCGATGGAGAAGAGCGCCGTGGTGCTCGCCGACGCCACCGACGCCGACCTCATCGCCGTCGCCGAGGACGAACTCGAAGCCGCCGTCCAGATCTTCCACGTCCGCGGCGGCCGGGTGCGCGGCCAGCGCGGCTGGGTCACCGACAAGGTGGAGGCCGTCACCACCGCCGGCCTCGTGGAGCACGCCCTCCAGCAGCTGTACGGCGAGGAACAGGGCGACGCCGTCCCCAAGGAGGTCCTGGTCCCCGCGCTCCCCGAGCCCGTCGAGCCGGTCCAGCAGTGGCTCTCCGGGCGCCGCGGATCCCAGGTCTCGCTGCGCATCCCGCAGCGCGGCGACAAGAAGGACCTGATGGCCACGGTCGGCCGCAACGCCCAGCAGGCCCTGGCCCTGCACAAGACCAAGCGCGCCTCCGACCTGACCACCCGATCCCGCGCCCTGGAGGAGATCGCCCAGGCCCTCGGCCTGGATTCGGTGCCGCTGCGCATCGAGTGCTTCGACATCTCCCACCTCCAGGGCGAGGACGTGGTCGCGTCGATGGTGGTCTTCGAGGACGGCCTCGCCCGTAAGAGCGAATACCGCCGCTTCCAGATCAAGACCTTCGAGGGCCAGGACGATGTCCGCTCCATGCACGAGGTCATCGGCCGCCGCTTCAAGCGCTATCTCCAGGAGAAGCAGAAGTCCGGCGAATGGACGGAGGAGCCGCCCGCCGACGCCCCCATGGACGACAACGGCACGCCGGACGCCATGGCCGGCCGCCCCACCGACGACGACGGCCGCCCCAAGCGCTTCGCCTACCCGCCCCAGCTCGTGGTCGTCGACGGCGGCGCCCCGCAGGTCGCGGCCGCCCGCCGGGCCCTGGACGAGCTCGGTATCGACGACGTGGCCGTCTGCGGCCTCGCCAAGCGCCTCGAAGAGGTCTGGCTGCCCGATGAGGACGACCCGGTCGTGCTGCCCCGTAGCAGCGAGGGCCTCTACCTCCTTCAGCGCGTCCGCGACGAAGCACACCGCTTCGCCATCGCCTACCAGCGCAGCAAGCGCGGCAAGCGGCTGAAGTCCTCACCGCTCGATGCCGTCGCCGGCCTCGGGGACAGCCGCCGCCAGGCGCTGCTGAAGCACTTCGGCTCGCTGAAGAGGCTGCGGGCCGCGACGATCGACGAGATCTGCGAGGTGCCGGGCGTCGGCCGCAAGACCGCGGAGACGGTCGCCGCCGCGCTGGCCGGGGCGGTACCGGCCGCCCCCGCGGTGAATACCGCCACAGGAGAGATCATTGAGGATGACGGGGCCCCACCGGTCGCGTTGTCAGCAGAACGGGGGCAGGACTGATGAGCACACCGCAGGAAGAGCAAGGAACCGAGAGAGACGGTGCACAGGTGAGTACGGGCACGACCGACCAGGGCGAGAGCGCCGCGATCCCCGAGCTGGTGATCATCTCCGGGATGTCGGGCGCCGGCCGGAGCACGGCTGCGAAGTGCCTGGAGGACCTCGGCTGGTTCGTCGTCGACAACATTCCGCCCGAGCTGATCCCGCCGATGGTCGAGCTGGGCGCCCGCTCCCAGGGAAATGTCGCCAAGATCGCAGTCGTCGTCGACGTCCGCGGCCGCCGCTTCTTCGCCAACCTCAAGGAGTCGCTGGCCACCCTCGACGTGCAGAACGTCAAGCGCCGCATCGTCTTCCTGGAGTCCTCCGACGAGGCCCTGGTGCGCCGCTTCGAGTCGGTGCGCCGCCCGCACCCCCTCCAGGGCGACGGCCGGATCGTCGACGGCATCGCCGCCGAGCGCGATCTGCTGCGCGAGCTGCGCGGCGACGCCGACCTGGTCATCGACACCTCCAGCCTCAACGTCCACGAGCTGCGCGCCAAGCTGGACGCCCAGTTCGCCGGCGAAGAGGTCCCCGAGCTGCGCGCCACGGTCATGTCCTTCGGCTTCAAGTACGGCCTCCCCGTCGACGCCGACATGGTCATCGACTGCCGCTTCATCCCCAACCCGCACTGGGTCCCCGAGCTGCGCCCGTTCACCGGCCTCAACGAAGAGGTCTCCGACTACGTCTTCAACCAGCCCGGCTCCAAGGAGTTCCTGGACGGTTACGCCGAGCTGCTGCGTCTCGTCGCCGAGGGCTACCGCCGTGAGGGCAAGCGCTATGTGACCATCGCCGTCGGCTGCACGGGCGGCAAGCACCGCAGCGTCGCGATGTCCGAGAAGCTGGCCCGCAGGTTGGTCTCCGAAGGTGTCGAAACCGTCGTCGTCCACCGGGATATGGGGCGCGAGTGACCGGCCGCGCACGGCGGCTGCACCGGGTCCGCAGATTCGTTCCCGGTGGCCGTACGACCAAGGGCGCCACGCCCAAGGTGGTGGCGCTCGGCGGCGGCATGGGCCTGTCCGCCTCGCTCGCCGCGCTGCGCCGTATCACCGGCGATCTGACCGCCGTGGTCACCGTCGCCGACGACGGCGGCTCCAGCGGCCGGCTCCGCCATGAGCTGGGGGTGCTGCCGCCCGGCGATCTGCGCAAGGCACTGGCCGCCCTGTGCGGCGACGACGACTGGGGCCAGACCTGGTCCCGGGTGATCCAGCACCGCTTCAAGAGCGAGGGCGAGCTGCATGACCACGCCGTCGGCAATCTGCTGATCGTCGCCCTGTGGGAGCAGCTCGGCGACCCTGTCCAGGCGCTGGACCTGGTCGGCAAGCTGCTCGGCGCCCATGGCCGGGTGCTGCCCATGTCGGCGGTCCCCCTGGAGCTCCAGGCCCAGGTCAGGGGCCATCACGAGGGCTGCCCGGACGAGATCAGCACGGTCCGCGGCCAGGCCACCGTCGCGCTCACCCGCGGCGAGGTGCAGTCCGTCCATGTCGTCCCCGAGGACCCGCCGGCCGTCCCCGAGGCGGTCGCCGCGGTGCGCGACGCCGACTGGGTGGTGCTCGGCCCCGGCTCCTGGTTCTCCTCCGTCATCCCGCATCTCCTGGTGCCGGAACTGCGTGAGGCGCTGGAGGAGACCAAGGCCCGCAAGGTCCTCTCGCTCAACCTCGCGCCCCAACCGGGCGAAACCGATGGCTTCTCACCGCAGCGTCATTTGGAGGTTTTGGCCCGACACGCCCCTAAACTCGCCTTCGACGTGGTGCTGGCCGACAAGGCCGCCGTGCCCGACATCGAAGGTCTGACGGTTGCCGCCAAGCAGCTCGTGGGCAGCGAGGTCGAGCTGGCGGCGGTCGCCGCACAAGGAGACGGCAGGGCGGCGGCCGGGGGAGCCCCCGACCGGCACGACCCGGAGCTGCTGGCAGCCGCGTACGACCGTATTTTTCGGATGCATGGAAGGATCGGCCCATGGCGATGACGGCTGCGGTGAAGGATGAAATCTCCCGGCTCCCCGTCACCCGGACCTGCTGCCGGAAGTCGGAGGTCTCGTCGATCCTGCGGTTCGCGGGAGGTCTGCACCTGGTCAGCGGACGCATTGTGATCGAGGCGGAGCTGGACACCGGCATCGCCGCCCGCCGGCTGCGCAAGGACATCCTGGAGATCTTCGGGCACTCCTCCGACCTGGTGGTGATGGCCCCCGGCGGCCTGCGGCGCGGCAGCCGCTATGTCGTACGGGTGGTCGCCGGCGGCGACCAGCTGGCGCGGCAGACGGGCTTGGTGGACGGCCGCGGCCGCCCCATCAGGGGCCTGCCCCCGCAGGTGGTCTCCGGGGCGACCTGCGATGCCGAGGCCGCCTGGCGCGGCGCCTTCCTCGCGCACGGTTCGCTCACCGAGCCGGGCCGCTCCTCCTCCCTGGAGGTCACCTGCCCCGGACCCGAGGCGGCCCTCGCGCTGGTCGGCGCGGCCCGTCGGCTCGGCATCGGTGCCAAGGCCCGCGAGGTGCGCGGCGTGGACCGGGTCGTTGTCCGCGACGGTGACGCGATCGGCGCGTTGCTGACCCGCCTGGGCGCCCATGAGTCGGTGCTCGCGTGGGAGGAGCGGCGGATGCGCCGCGAGGTCCGCGCCACCGCCAACCGCCTCGCCAACTTCGACGACGCCAACCTCCGCCGCTCGGCGCGGGCCGCGGTCGCCGCGGGCGCCCGGGTCCAGCGGGCCCTGGAGATCCTCGGTGAGGAGGTCCCCGAGCACCTGGCGGCGGCCGGCCGGCTGCGCATGGAGCACAAGCAGGCCTCTCTGGAGGAGCTGGGTGCTCTCGCCGACCCGCCGCTGACCAAGGACGCCGTCGCCGGCCGGATCCGCCGGCTGCTGGCGATGGCCGACAAGCGTGCCCAGGACCTCGGCATTCCCGGCACCGAGTCCAACCTCTCCGAGGAGCTTGCGGAGGGCATGGTCGGCTGAACCGGAGCCGGTCCTTCTTCGCACGCGCCCCCGGCGCCCGCACTGGGTGCCGGGGGCGCTGTGCGCAGATGTCACGAGTGGGCGTGTACGGACGGGCGTTCAGAGGGGCCGAAGGCCGCTCACTTGAGCACCTTTGGCTGCCGATGTCAATGTCACGTACGTCTCGTCCAGGGGGTAGGGTCGGAGGCGGTCGGGGACATCCCATACAGCTCGGCGGTGTATAAACCGCCGTACCAACGAGGAGATCGGTTTCGTGACGATCCGCGTAGGCATCAACGGATTCGGCCGCATTGGTCGTAACTACTTCCGCGCGCTCCTGGAGCAGGGCGCGGACATCGAGATCGTCGGTGTCAACGACCTGACCGATAACGCCACCCTGGTTCACCTGCTGAAGTACGACACCATTCTGGGTCGCCTCAAGCAGGACGTCAGCCACACCGACGACACCATCACCGTCGGCAACATGACCTTCAAGACGATGGCCGAGCGCGACCCGGCGAACCTCCCCTGGGGCGAGTTGGGTGCCGACATCGTCATCGAGTCGACCGGCATCTTCACCAAGAAGGCCGACGCCGCCAAGCACATCGCGGCCGGCGCCAAGAAGGTCCTGATCTCCGCGCCCGCCAAGGACGAGGACATCACGATCGTGATGGGCGTCAACCAGGACAAGTACGACGCGGCCAACCACCACGTCATCTCCAACGCCTCCTGCACCACCAACTGTGTGGCGCCGATGGCCAAGGTTCTCGACGAGAACTTCGGCATCGTCAAGGGCATGATGACCACGGTCCACGCGTACACCAACGACCAGCGCATCCTGGACTTCCCGCACAGCGACCTGCGCCGCGCCCGCGCCGCCGCGGAGAACATCATCCCGACCTCGACCGGTGCCGCCAAGGCCACCGCCCTGGTCCTCCCGCAGCTCAAGGGCAAGCTGGACGGCATCGCGATGCGCGTCCCGGTCCCCACCGGCTCGGTCACCGACCTCGTCCTGGAGCTCGACCGCGAGACCACCAAGGAAGAGATCAACGCCGCCTTCCAGAAGGCCGCCGAGGGTCAGCTCAAGGGCTTCCTGGAGTACACCGAGGACCCGATCGTCTCCTCGGACATCGTGAACTTCCCGGCCTCCTGCACCTTCGACTCCTCCCTGACCATGGTCCAGGGCAAGCAGGTCAAGGTCGTCGGCTGGTACGACAACGAGTGGGGCTACTCCAACCGCCTGGTGGACCTGACCACCTTCGTCGGCGGCCAGCTCTGACCGCTAAGTCACCGCAGATGTAAGGACGGGGCTCGTACGACGCAATGAAGCGTCGTACGGGCCCCGTGCTATGACTGACTTTCCGAACAGAGTCACGGAGTCACCATGAAGACGATCGACGATCTCATCGCAGCAGGTGTCGCGGGCAAGCGGGTCTTCGTCCGCGCCGACCTGAATGTGCCGCTGGACGGCACGACCATCACCGACGACGGCCGTATCCGCGCCGTGCAGCCGACGATCGCCAAGCTCGCCGAGGCGGGCGCCAAGGTCATCGTCGCGTCCCACCTGGGCCGCCCGAAGGGCGCTCCGGACCCGGCCTTCTCGCTCGCCCCTGCCGCCGCGCGGCTGGGTGAACTCCTCGGTAAGGCCGTCGCGTTCGCGACCGACACGGTCGGCGAGTCCGCCACCTCCGTGGTCGCGGGCCTGGCCGACGGCCAGGTGGCCGTCCTGGAGAACCTCCGCTTCAACGCCGGCGAGACCAGCAAGGACGACGCCGAGCGCGGCGCCTTCGCCGACCAGCTCGCCCAGCTCGCGGACGTGTACGTCGGCGACGGCTTCGGCGCGGTGCACCGCAAGCACGCCTCCGTCTACGACCTCCCGGCGCGCCTTCCGCACGCCGCCGGCGACCTGATCGCCACCGAGGTCGGCGTGCTGAAGAAGCTCACCGACGACGTCAAGCGCCCGTACGTCGTCGCGCTCGGCGGCGCCAAGGTCTCCGACAAGCTCGCCGTCATCGACCAGCTGCTGGAGAAGGCCGACCGCATCCTGGTCGGCGGCGGTATGGCGTACACCTTCCTCAAGGCCAAGGGCCACGAGGTGGGCATTTCGCTGCTTCAGGAGGACCAGGTCCCGGCTTGCCTGGACTACCTGGCGCGGGCCGAGAAGCGCGGTGTGGAGTTCGTCCTCCCCGTCGATGTGCTGGTTTCGGCCGAATTCCCGGACCTGAAGACCAAGGCCCCGGCCAACCCCAAGACCGTCGGCGCGGACGCCATCCCGGCGGACGAGGAGGGCCTGGACATCGGCCCGAAGACCCGCGAGCTCTACGCCGCGAAGCTCGCCGACGCGGGCACGGTCTTCTGGAACGGACCGATGGGCGTCTTCGAGCACCCCGACTACGCCGGCGGCACCAAGGCCGTCGCGCAGGCGCTGCTGGACAGCGACGGCTTCACCGTCGTCGGCGGCGGCGACTCGGCCGCGGCCGTGCGCACGCTCGGCTTCGACGAGAATGCTTTTGGCCACATTTCGACCGGCGGCGGCGCCAGCCTCGAATACCTCGAAGGCAAGACGCTCCCCGGCCTCGCCGCTCTGGAGGACTGAACAACCGTGAACGCTCTCAGCAACGGCCGCACCCCGCTGATGGCGGGCAACTGGAAGATGAACCTCAACCACCTTGAGGCCATCGCGCACGTCCAGAAGCTCGCCTTCGCGCTCAATGACAAGGACTACGAGGCCGTAGAGGTCGCGGTGCTGCCGCCCTTCACCGACCTGCGGTCGGTGCAGACGCTGGTCGACGGCGACAACCTCAAGATCAAGTACGGCGCCCAGGACATCTCGGCGCAGGACTCCGGTGCCTTCACCGGTGAGATCTCCGGTTCGATGCTCGCCAAGCTCAAGTGCACCTACGTGGCCATCGGGCACAGCGAGCGCCGCCAGTACCACGGCGAGGACGAAGAGATCTGCAACGCCAAGGTCAAGGCCGCCTTCAAGCACGGCCTGACCCCGATCCTGTGCGTCGGCGAGGGCCTGGACATCCGCAAGGCGGGCAACCAGGTCTCGCACACCCTCGCCCAGGTCGACGGCGGTCTGAAGGACATCCCGGCCGAGCAGGCCGAGACCATCGTGATCGCGTACGAGCCGGTGTGGGCCATCGGCACCGGCGAGGTCGCCACGCCCGAGGACGCGCAGGAGGTCTGCGGTGCCATCCGCGGCCGCCTCGCCGAGCTGTACAGCCAGGAGCTGGCCGACAAGGTCCGCATCCAGTACGGCGGCTCGGTCAAGTCCGGAAACGTCGCGGCGATCATGGCGCAGCCGGACGTCGACGGCGCCCTGATCGGCGGCGCGGCGCTGGACGCGGACGAGTTCGTGAAGATCGTCCGCTTCCGCGACCAGTAGCAACTATGACGACGGGCCCGGCCCGTCGTACCCTGTCGGGGCCGGGTGAGGCGTTCGGTGCGCCGCCCGGCCCCGCACCATTTGATCTCCATCAGAACATCGGTACGTTCCGTCCGTCAGTCCTAGAGAGTTGGTCCAGCCGTGGTCATCGGGTTCTCGATCGCCCTCATCGTCTTCAGCCTGCTGCTGATGATGCTGGTGCTCATGCACAAGGGGAAGGGCGGCGGCCTGTCCGACATGTTCGGTGGCGGTATGCAGTCCTCGGTCGGTGGCTCCTCGGTCGCCGAGCGCAACCTCGACCGCATCACGATTGTGATCGGTCTGCTGTGGTTCGCCTGCATTGTCGCCCTCGGCATTCTCATGAAGCTCGGCAACTGACATAGCGTCGGAGGCGCGGCCTATCATGGGGCGGCGTCCTTGAACGGGTAACTCCTGTCACTGGACGCGCGTTGGGCCTTACGTAGACTGGGGCGCCCGCAGCGCAGCTGCTGTGGAGCCCGCAGCGCAGCTGATGTCAGAGGCTGAGCGGCACCATTACGCAGGGAGTTACGACCGTGGCAAGTGGCAACGCGATCCGAGGAAGTCGGGTCGGGGCGGGGCCGATGGGGGAGGCCGAGCGCGGCGAGTCCGCGCCGCGCATCCGCATCTCCTTCTGGTGCTCCAACGGGCACGAGACACAGCCCAGCTTCGCCGGCGATGCGCAGGTTCCGGACACCTGGGACTGCCCACGCTGTGGATTCCCGGCCGGCAAGGACCGGGACAGCCCGCCGGACCCGCCGCGCACCGAGCCGTACAAGACCCACCTCGCCTACGTCCGGGAGCGCCGCAGCGACGCCGACGGTGAGGCGATCCTCGCGGAGGCGCTCGCGAAGCTCCGCGGCGAGATCTGACGGAACAGCAGACGTACCGGCCGGCCCGGCCGGAGGGGACACACCACCCTCCGGCCGGGCCGTTGGTGTGTGGATGCCGGAAATGACCGGCGGTATCCGGGGGTTGTGCCGAGACGGTGAGCCTCGGGTGCGCCACCCGTCAGGGCGCGCCGTCCCGACACCCGTACGTAAGTCCTCCGACAGCGGACAGACACCTTGAACCGCGCCCTGATCAATTAGGTTGGGGGAGGCGGGGCCGGTACGAGACAGAGAAGGCTGATGTCCGAGATGAACGCAGATGGCCGCAGCAGGCTCGACCAGAGGCCTGAGTGGACCGCGCTGAGCAAGCACCGGGAGCAGTTGGGGGAGGTGCATCTGCGCGAGCTGTTCGACGGGGATCCCGGCCGTGCCGAGCGCTACGCCCTTCAGGTCGGTGATCTGCACCTGGACTACTCCAAGCACCTGGTCACCGACGACACACTGCGGCTGCTGCGCGAGCTGGCCGCGGCTGCGGGAGTGGGCGAACTGCGGGACGCGATGTTCCGCGGCGCCAAGATCAATATCACCGAGAACCGCGCCGTGCTGCACACCGCACTGCGCGCGCCCGGCTCCGCGGTCGTCGAGGTGGACCGCGAGAACGTCGTCCCGGGCGTGCACGCCGTGCTCACCAAGATGGCGACCTTCTCCGAGCGCGTGCGCTCCGGCGGCTGGAAGGGCCACACCGGCCGCCGTATCAAGACGGTCGTCAACATCGGCATCGGCGGCTCCGACCTGGGCCCGGCGATGGCGTACGAGGCGCTGCGCGCCTACACCCACCGGGACATGCAGTTCCGCTTCGTCTCCAACGTGGACGGCGCCGATCTGCACGAGGCCGTGCGCGACCTGGACCCGGCCGAGACGCTGTTCATCATCGCCTCGAAGACCTTCACCACCATCGAGACGATCACCAACGCCACCTCGGCCCGGGACTGGCTGCTGACCGGTCTGCGCGCCGGGGAGGAGGCCGTTGCCAAGCACTTCGTGGCGCTGTCGACCAATGCCGAGAAGGTGGCGGAGTTCGGCATCGACCCGACCAACATGTTCGAGTTCTGGGACTGGGTCGGCGGCCGCTACTCCTTCGACTCCGCGATCGGCCTGTCGCTGATGATCGCGATCGGCCAGGAGCGGTTCCGCGAGATGCTGGCCGGTTTCCATCTCGTCGACGAGCACTTCCGCACCGCCCCGCCGGAGGAGAACGTCCCGCTGCTGCTGGGCCTGCTCGGCATCTGGTACGGCAACTTCTGGGACGCCCAGTCGCACGCGGTGCTGCCGTACAGCCACTACCTCTCCAAGTTCACCGCCTATCTGCAGCAGCTGGACATGGAGTCCAACGGCAAGTCCGTGGACCGCGACGGACATCAGGTCGGCTGGCAGACGGGCCCGGTCGTGTGGGGAACGCCCGGCACGAACGGCCAGCACGCCTACTACCAGCTGCTCCACCAGGGCACGAAGATGATCCCGGTCGACTTCATCGGCTTCGCCCGGCCGGTCGACGATCTCCCGCCCGGTCTGGTCGCCCAGCACGACCTGCTGATGGCCAATCTCTTCGCGCAGGGCCAGGCGCTGGCGTTCGGCAAGACACCCGACGAGGTACGTGCCGAGGGCGTGGCGGAGGAGCTGGTGCCGCACAAGACGTTCAAGGGCAACCACCCCACCACCACGATCCTGGCCGAGGAGCTCAGCCCGTCCGTGCTGGGCCAGTTGATCGCGCTGTACGAGCACAAGGTGTTCGTCCAGGGCGCCGTCTGGAACATCGACTCCTTCGACCAGTGGGGCGTGGAGCTGGGCAAGGTGCTCGCCAAGCGCGTCGAGCCCGCGCTGACCGAGGGAGCCGAGGTGGCGGGCCTGGACGCTTCCACGGCCGGCCTGGTCGCCAAGTACCGCGAGCTACGGGGGCGTTGAGCGGGCGCGCCACGGCGCCCGGATGAACGACAGCGGCCCCGCCCGCCGGGAGGAGGGCGGGGCCGCCGGTTGTCCGTGCGCCTACGGCGAAGCCGGCGGATACATGTCCCGCGGCAGCCGGGAGGCCGCTGCCTCGTCCAGCAGCCACAGTGTCCGGCTGCGGCCCCGGGCGCCCGCCGCCGGGGCCTGGATCTCGCCGGCGCCGGAGAGTGCCATGGCCACGGCGTTCGCCTTGTCCTCGCCGGCCGCCAGCAGCCAGACCTCCCGTGCCGCGCGGATCGCGGGCAGGGTCAGCGAGACACGGGTGGGCGGCGGCTTGGGCGCGCCGTGCACACCGACCACCGTCCGCTCGGTCTCCCGTACGCCGGGCAGCTCGGGGAAGAGCGAGGCGACATGGGTGTCCGGGCCGACGCCCAGGAGGAGGACGTCGAAGGAGGGCACCGGACCGTGGTCCTCGGGGCCCGCCGCGGCGGCCAGCTCGATGGCGTACGCCTCGGCGGCGAGGTCCGCGTTGTTGCCGTACGGGCCGCCCGCGGGGGCCATGGGGTGCACCCGGGCCGGGTTCAGCGGGACGCTGTCCAGCAGCACCTCGCGGGCCTGGGTGTAGTTGCGTTCCGGGTCGCCGTCCGGCAGGAACCGCTCGTCGCCCCACCACAGGTCGAGGCACGACCAGTCCACCGCGTCCCGGGCCGGCGCCTGGGCGAGGGCCGCGAGCAGCCCGTTGCCGTTGCGCCCGCCGGTCAGGACCACGGAGGCGGAGCCGCGGGCGGCCTGGGCGTCCACGATCTTGGTGATCAGCCGGGCCGCCGCGGCCTGTGCCATCAGCTCCTTGTCGTGGTGGACGACAACCTGCGGAGCGGTCACTTGGCGGTCGCCTTCTTCGTGGAGGCCTTCTTCGCCGCGGGCTTCGCCGGGGCGCTCGGGTCGGCCGCAGACGTCTCCGCGGAGCTCGCCGCGGGCTGCTCGGACAGCTCACCGAGCCGGTCCACGCCGAACTTCAGCGCGGAGGCGTAGATGTCGTCCGGGTCGAGCCGGCGCAGCTCCTCGGCGAGCAGCTCGGAGGTCTCCCGCCGCTTGAGCGCCACCGCACGGTCCGGCTGGCCGCGCATGGAGAGCGTGGCGAGCGAGCCATCCGGGCGGTCCAGCACGATCGCGCCGCCGCTGGACTCCATCCGCACGGCCGTCAGACCGGGGCCGGCCGACACCGTGCGCCTGACCGGGACGTTCAGCCGGCTGGCGAGCCACATGGCGAGCAGCTCGCAGCTGGGGTTGAACTCCTCACCCTCGACCTCGGCCGAGGTGACCGTGCACGGCGCCTGGTCCAGCGCCGCCGCGAGCATCGAGCGCCACGGGGTGATGCGGGTCCAGGACAGGTCCGTGTCGCCGGGGCTGTAGTTCTCGGCGCGCCCGGACAGTTCCTGGACGGGCTGCTCGGCGGCGTAGGCGTCGGTGACACGGCGCTGGGCCAGTGCACCGAGCGGGTCGTTCGCCGGGTCCTGGGGGGCGTCCGCGGCCCACCAGACCACGACCGGGGCGTCCGGCAGCAGCAGCGGCAGCACCACGGACTGGGCGTGGTCGATCGCCTCGCCGTACAGCCGCAGCACGACCGTCTCACCGGTGCCGGCGTCCGCGCCGACGCGTACCTCGGCGTCCAGGCGGGCCTTGGCGCGGTCGCGCGGCGACCGGCTGACCCGCTTGATGACGACGAGGGTGCGCGAGGGGTGCTCGCGGGAGGCCTCGTTGGCCGCCCGCAGCGCGTCGTAGGCGTTCTCCTCGTCGGTGACGATGACGAGGGTGAGGACCATGCCGACGGCGGGGGTGCCGATGGCGCGACGGCCCTGGACCAGCGCTTTGTTGATCTTGCTGGCTGTGGTTTCCGTCAGATCGATCTTCATGGCCGACGCCAGCTCCGTCCGTCTCGTGCGAGCATTTCGTCCGCCTCTATGGGGCCCCAGGTGCCCGCCGGGTACTGCGCGGGCTTGCCGTTCTTGTCCCAGAACTCCTCGATCGGGTCGAGAATCCGCCAGGACTGCTCGACCTCCTCCAGGCGGGGGAAGAGGTTGGCGTCGCCGAGCAGGACGTCCAGGATCAGCCGCTCGTACGCCTCGGGGCTGGACTCGGTGAAGGACTCGCCGTAGGCGAAGTCCATCGATACGTCCCGCACCTCCATCGACGTGCCCGGCACCTTGGAGCCGAACCGCACGGTCACGCCCTCGTCCGGCTGCACCCGGATGACCAGGGCGTTCTGCCCCAGCTCCTCGGTGGCGGTGTGGTCGAAGGGGGAGTGCGGGGCGCGCTGGAAGACCACCGCGATCTCGGTGACGCGACGGCCCAGGCGCTTGCCGGTCCGCAGGTAGAAGGGGACGCCCGCCCAGCGGCGGTTGTCGATGGTCAGCTTGATCGCGGCGTAGGTGTCGGTCTTCGACTTGGGGTCGATGCCGTCTTCCTGGAGGTAGCCGACGGCCTTCTCGCCGCCCTGCCAGCCGGCCGCGTACTGCGCGCGCACCGTCTCCTTGCCCAGGTCGGCGGGCAGCCGGACGGCGCCCAGCACCTTGGTCTTCTCCGCGACCAGTGCGTCCGCGTCGAAGGAGGCGGGCTCCTCCATCGCGGTCAGCGCGAGCAGCTGGAGGAGGTGGTTCTGGATGACGTCACGCGCGGCGCCGATGCCGTCGTAGTAGCCGGCCCGGCCGCCGATGCCGATGTCCTCGGCCATCGTGATCTGTACGTGGTCGACATAGCTGCGGTTCCAGAGCGGCTCGAACATCGTGTTGGCGAACCGCAGCGCCATGATGTTCTGGACCGTCTCCTTGCCCAGGTAGTGGTCGATCCGGAAGACCTCGTTGGGCGGGAAGACCTCGTGGACGATCCGGTTGAGCTCCTGCGCGCTCTCCAGGTTGTGCCCGAAAGGCTTCTCGATGACCGCGCGGCGCCAGGAGTCCTCCTTCTGGTCGGCCAGCCCGTGCTTCTTCAGCTGCTGGACGACCTTGGGGAAGAACTTCGGCGGCACGGACAGGTAGAAGGCGAAGTTGCCGCCGGTGCCCTGCGCCTTGTCGAGCTCGTTGATGGTGTCCTTGAGCTGCTCGAAGGCGTCATCGTCGTCGAAGTTGCCCTGGACGAAGCGGCAGCCCTGCACCAGCTGCTGCCAGACCTCCTCGCGGAACGGCGTCCGCGCATGCTCCTTGACCGCTTCGTAGACCTCCTGCGCGAAGTCCTCGTGCTCCCACTCGCGGCGCGCGAACCCGATGAGCGAGAAGCCCGGCGGGAGCAGGCCGCGGTTGGCCAGGTCGTAGACGGCAGGCATCAGCTTTTTACGGGACAAATCGCCCGTGACGCCAAAGATGACCAGGCCCGACGGCCCCGCGATACGCGGGAGCCGTCGGTCTGCGGCGTCACGAAGCGGGTTAGCTCCGTGTGAACCAGACAAGGTTGGTCAGCCCTCCGAAGGGGTGAGGCGCTTCAGCTCCGCCTCGGTCGACTTGAGCAGGTCGTTCCAGGACGCCTCGAACTTGTCGACGCCCTCTTCCTCCAGGAGCTGCACGACGTCGTCGTACGAGATCCCCAGCGCGGCGATGGCGTCCAGGTCGGCCTGGGCCGCGGCGTACGTGCCGCGCACGGTGTCGCCCGTGATCTGGCCGTGGTCGGCGGTGGCCTGCAGGGTGGCCTCCGGCATGGTGTTGACCGTGCCCGGGGCGACCAGCTCGTCGACGTACAGCGTGTCCTTGTAGGCCGGGTCCTTGACGCCGGTCGAGGCCCACAGCGGACGCTGCTTGTTGGCGTTGGCACGGTCCAGGGCGGCCCAGCGCTCGGAGGAGAAGACCTCCTCGTACGCCTGGAAGGCCAGCCGGGCGTTGGCCAGCGCGGCCTTGCCCTTGAGGGCCTTGGCCTCGTCCGTGTCCAGCTTCTCCAGACGCTTGTCGATCTCGCTGTCCACACGGGACACGAAGAACGACGCCACCGAGTGGATCTCGGACAGGTCCAGGCCCGCGGCCTTGGCCTTCTCCAGGCCCGCGAGGTAGGCGTCCATGACCTCGCGGTAGCGCTCCAGCGAGAAGATCAGCGTGACGTTGACGCTGATGCCCTTGCCGATGACCTCGGTGATCGCCGGCAGGCCGGCCTTGGTCGCCGGGATCTTGATGAGGGTGTTGGGCCGGTCCACCAGCCAGGCGAGCTGCTTGGCCTCGGCGATCGTCGGCGCGGTGTGGTGCGCCAGACGCGGGTCGACCTCGATGGAGACCCGGCCGTCCTGGCCGCCGGTCGCGTCGAAGACCGGCCGCAGGATGTCGGCGGCGTCGCGCACATCCGCCGTCGTGATCATGCGGATGGCTTCCTCGACGGTGACCTTGCGGGCGGCCAGGTCGGCGACCTGCTGGTCGTAGCCGTGGCCGTCCGAGATCGCCTTCTGGAAGATCGACGGGTTGGTGGTGACGCCGACGACGTGCTGCTGGTCGATCAGCTCGGCGAGGTTGCCGGACGTGATGCGCTGGCGCGAAAGATCGTCCAGCCAGATCGCGACGCCTTCGTCGGAGAGGCGCTTGAGTGCGTCTGTCATGGGTTCTGCATCTCCTACTTGTCGTATACGGGCGTCAGCGCTGGGCGGCTTCCATCGATTCCCGGGCGGCGGCCGCGACCGCGTCGGCGGTGAAGCCGAACTCGCGGAACAGGACCTTGGCATCGGCCGAGGCACCGAAGTGCTCCAGGGACACGATGCGCCCGGCGTCACCGACGAAGCGGTGCCAGGTCAGACCGATGCCGGCTTCGACGGCGACACGGGCCTTGACGGACGGAGGGAGAACGCTGTCGCGGTATGCCTGGTCCTGCTCGTCGAACCACTCGACCGACGGCATGGACACCACCCGGGTCGCGATACCCGCGGCCTGCAGCTGCTCGCGCGCCTCGACGGCGAGCTGCACCTCGGAGCCGGTGCCGATCAGGACGACCTGCGGCTCGCCACCATCGGCCTCGAAGAGGACGTATCCACCCTTGGCCGCATCCTCGTTGCGCTCGTACGTCGGCACGCCCTGACGGGTCAGTGCGAGGCCGTGCGGGGCGCCCACGCCGAACTTCTTCGTGTAGCGCTTGAGGATCTCGCGCCAGGCGATGGCGGTCTCGTTGGCGTCGGCCGGGCGCACGATGTTCAGGCCCGGGATGGCGCGCAGCGAGGCGAGGTGCTCGACCGGCTGGTGGGTCGGGCCGTCCTCGCCCAGACCGATGGAGTCGTGCGTCCACACGTACGTCACCGGCAGGTGCATCAGCGCGGACAGCCGGACCGCGTTGCGCATGTAGTCGGAGAACACCAGGAAGGTGCCGCCGAAGATGCGGGTGTTGCCGTGCAGCGCGATGCCGTTCATCTCCGCGGCCATGGAGTGCTCGCGGATGCCGTAGTGGATCGTGCGGCCGTACGGGTCGGCGCCCGGCAGCGGGTTGCCCTTCGGCAGGAACGACGACGTCTTGTCGATCGTGGTGTTGTTGGAGCCCGCGAGGTCGGCGGAGCCGCCCCACAGCTCGGGGATGACCGCGCCGAGCGCCTGGAGCACCTTGCCGGACGCGGCACGGGTGGCCACGGCCTTGCCGGTCTCGAACGCCGGGAGGTGGTCCTGCCAGCCCTCGGGCAGCTCGCCGGCGGCGATCCGGTCGAACTCGGCGGCGCGCTCCGGGTTGGCGGTCCGCCATGCGGCGAACGACTTCTCCCATTCCTTCTTGGCGTCGCGGCCGCGGTCCAGGGCGGCGCGGGTGTGCGCCAGGACCTCGTCTGCGACCTCGAAGGACTGCTCCGGGTCGAAGCCCAGCACGCGCTTGGTGGCGGCGACTTCGTCGTCACCGAGCGCCGAGCCGTGCGCGGCCTCGGTGTTCTGGGCGTTCGGGGCCGGCCAGGCGATGATCGAGCGGGCCGCGATGAACGAGGGGCGCTCGGTCTCGGCCTTGGCGGCCTCCAGGGCCTTGGCCAGACCGGCCGGGTCCAGGTCGCCGTTGGACAGCTGCTCGACCCGCTGGACGTGCCAGCCGTAGGCCTCGTAGCGCTTGAGGGTGTCCTCGGAGACCGCGGTCTCCGTGTCGCCCTCGATCGAGATGTGGTTGTCGTCCCACAGCAGGACGAGGTTGCCGAGCTTCTGGTGGCCCGCGAGCGAGGACGCCTCGGCGGCGATGCCCTCCTGGAGGCAGCCGTCGCCGGCGATGACCCAGATGGTGTGGTCGAACGGCGAGGTGCCCGGCGCCGCCTGCGGGTCGAACAGACCGCGCTCGTAGCGGGCGGCCATGGCCATGCCCACGGCGTTGGCGACACCCTGGCCCAGCGGGCCGGTGGTGGTCTCCACGCCGGTGGTGTGGCCGTACTCCGGGTGGCCCGGGGTCTTCGAGCCCCAGGTACGGAAGGCCTTGAGGTCGTCCAGCTCCAGGCCGTAGCCGGCCAGGTAGAGCTGGATGTAGAGGGTCAGGCTGGAGTGGCCGGCGGAGAGCACGAACCGGTCGCGGCCGGTCCAGTCGGCGTCCGCGGGGTCGTGCCGCATCAGCTTCTGGAAGAGAAGGTAGGCGGCCGGCGCCAGGCTCATGGCCGTACCCGGATGGCCGTTACCGACCTTCTGCACGGAATCCATGGCCAGGACGCGGGCGGTATCAACGGCCCGCCGGTCCAGTTCGGTCCAGTCGAGATCTGTGGTGGTCGGCTTGGTGCTCACCCTGAGTCAGGGCTCCTCTCCACATGTCGAATGCCGGGGACGGTATGCCGCCAGGCGGTGTCGAGCCTACCCCCGCAAGTGCGTGCGTCTTTTCGACGCTCAGTCGATGTTTGCGACGCTCAGTCGGTGCTCATTTGCGCCGGGGCTTGTCGCTTTGCGCAACCGCATCGGCACGCCGGGCCGGTACTCCCGTCCCGGATGCGCCTGCCCATACGACCAGACTGCCGGGCGGGGGGAGCGTTCGCCTCTTGAACCAGGGTCGGACGATCGGGGGGTGGTGTTCTCCTGCGCTCTCGCCGCGCCCTGGCCAGCCGCTCAACACGACCTGACCCCCGCGAAGATCGCTCTCTGGCCAACGTCTAAAGTGGCGTGGTACGCGCAAGCATTTACCGGGTCTTCACGATCGCGGGGGAGCTTGCTGGCCTTATCTCTGCGGCAGAAGTCGCTGATGTTACTTCCAGGGGTGTGCGTGACGGCCGTCGAATCCCGTCCTGCGGGGGCGCTCTCTCAGGTCCCCGGGAGTCCCGGCAAGCGGCCGTTGGGCCCCCGCGTCAAAGCGTTCGTGGCCCTGACCAAGCCGCGGGTCATCGAATTGCTGCTGATGACCACGGTGCCGGTGATGTTCCTGGCGGCCAAGGGTGTTCCCGATCTGTGGCTGGTGCTCGCAACCTGCATCGGCGGATATCTCTCCGCCGGCGGCGCGGGCGCCTTCAATATGTACATCGACCGCGACATCGACGCCCTGATGGACCGCACTTCCCAGCGGCCGCTGGTCACCGGCATCGTCTCGCCGCGCGAATGCCTGGTCTTCGCGACCACTCTCGCGGTGGGCTCCACGGCCTGGTTCTGGTTCCTCGTCAACCCGCTGTCCGCGATGCTGTCGCTCGGGGCGCTCCTTTTCTACGTCGTCGTTTACACGATGATCCTGAAGCGGCGCACCGCGCAGAACATCGTCTGGGGCGGAATCGCGGGCTGTATGCCGGTCTTCATCGGCTGGTCCTCGGTGACGAATTCGGTCTCCTGGGCCGCCGTGATCCTGTTCCTTGTCATCTTCTTCTGGACGCCGCCGCATTACTGGCCGCTGTCGATGAAGGTCAAGGACGACTATGAGCGCGTCGGCGTGCCGATGCTGCCGGTCATCGCGGGCAACAAAGCCGTGGCGCGCCAGATCGTCGCCTACAGCTGGGTGATGGTCGCCGTCTCGCTGCTGCTCCAGCCGCTGGGATACACCGGCTGGTTCTACACCGTGGTCGCCCTCGCGTGCGGCGCCTTCTGGCTCAAGGAGGCGCACGGCCTGCAGGCCCGCGCCAAGGCCGGGATCACTGGCGCCAAGCTCAAGGAGATGCGGCTGTTCCACTGGTCCATCACCTATGTGTCGCTGCTGTTCGTCGCCGTCGCGGTGGACCCGTTCCTGCACTGAGACCGCCCGTTTCCCGGTGCGGGTGCCGCCCGCCGGAATTGCCTCTTCCTCGGTTGATTACCGGCGGGTAGCATGCTGTCCATGGCAGACACCCAGCAGGCGGACGAGCAGGTGGAGACGGCGGCCGGCGCCAAGGCCGGCAAGCGGGGCGGCAAGCGCACCGCCAAGCTCGCCAAGGAGATCCGCGCCTTCGCCGCGTCGCACGGCGGCAGCGCCGAAGGCCAGCTCGCGCACATCGGCCGCGGCCGCACCCGTATCGCCCTCGTCGGCGCCAACGGCGAGTGGGGCAACCTCGTCGCGGACAGCTTCAGCTCCGCCAAGGACGCCGCCGCACAGGCCGGCATCACGCTCCAGGACGACTTCGACGGCGATCTCGCCGCCAAGGTCCGTACCGGCCGCTACGAGTGGTCCCGGATGGCCGGCATACAGGTGGGCGGCCCGGCCAACCTCTAGACGAGTAAGTCTTATATCCCTTCGTCCATCCCTTCGTCCGCCCGTGGGGCGGCGAGCCAGAAGGGACGCAGGACTCACCCGTCCGGACCCGTCCAGGCGCCGCCGGATGCGCGACCGGCGCACTGCTCCGGCTCGCGCGCCCGTCTCCGCCCGATACCTGACCACCTCCTCGTCCGTTAAGCCCATCAGGGGCGGCGCTTCGGCTGCGCCCGGTGGGCTCTCGGCGAGGAGGAGCGGATGGACGGACTTCCACCGCTCATCGATCAGTACAGCCATGGTGCGGTGCACGGCGAGCTCGGCCTCGGATCCTTCGAGACCCACCTTGCCGCCGCGACCGGCGCGCACGGCCCGGCCCCCGCGGGCACCAGCTACTTCGACAGTTGGACCGGCCTCGCGATACGCCGCTGGTGCCCCCCGCTGCTCGGCCTGGAGCCGCACTGCCCGCCCGCCCGCTATCTGGCCCGCAGGCGCGAGGTCGGGGCGTATCAGGCCGGGCGTCTGCTGCTCCGCGGTGCCGGCATCGGCACCTTCCTGCTGGAGGCCGGCACCCCCAGCGATCTGACCTCGACCGCCGAACTGGCCACCGCCGCCGAGGCCCGCGCCCACGAGGTGGTGCGGCTCGAACCGCTCGCCGAGCAGGTCGCCGACACCTCCGGCAGCGTCGACTCCTTCATCGGCTACACCGCGGAGGCCGTGTACGCCGCGGCCCAGAACGCCACCGCCTTCGCCTCCGGCGCCACGTACTGCGACGGGCACGCCCCCGAAGCCGGCGAGGTGCGGCGCGCCGCGGACCGCTGGCTGCGTCATCGCCGCCAGGGGGAGCGGCTCGGAGAGCCCGCGCTGGTGCGGCATCTGCTGTGGAGCGCGGTGGCCACGGGACTGCCGGTGCAGCTGCATAGCCCCGACCCGCAGCCGCTGGCCGGCTTCCTGCGGGCCACCACCGGCATCGGGTCGGATCTGGTGCTGCTGCCCGGAGTGCCGCACCACCGCCGGGCCGCGCAGCTCGCCGCGGCACATGCCCACGTCTACACGGACGCCGGACCCTGCCCCGAGGAGACGCTCAGCCAGGCGCCGTTCGGCAAGCTGCTGTTCTCCTCGGGCGCACGCGGGCTGCCGGAGCTCTATGTGACCGGCGCGCGCTTCTTCCTACGCGCCATGCGGCGGGTCCTGCGGGAATGGACCGACGAGGGTCTGTGCGCCGCCGCGGACGGGCGGCGCATCACCGAGATGATCGGGTCGGGGACCGCGCGCCGGGTCTACCGGCTGGAGGCCGAGGTGGCGGCCGCCGGCTGAGATTCCAGGGACTCGTGGTCCTGGGCGGGCGCCGGCACGGCCGGGACCGGACCGCGCTCGCGCAGCGCGAGGACGACCCGTAGTACGGCGATCCACATGAGGGCCGAGCCGAACATGTGCAGTCCGATGACGAGCGCCGGAAGCCCCATGAAGTACTGGGTGTAGCCGATGGCGCCCTGGGCGAGGAGGCAGCCGAAGAGTTCGAGCACGGCGCGGCGCGGCGCGGCCGGAGCCTTGACGGCGCGCAGTGTGAACCACAGGGCGACGGTCAGGCCGACGACGACATAGACGAAGTCGACATGGAGCTGGGTGATCTCCTGCCAGTTCAGCGGGATGCGGTGGACCTTCTTGGCATCGCCCGCGTGCGGCCCGCTGCCGGTGACGAGCGTCCCGGCCAGGGTCAGTGCACCGGTCGCCGCCACCAGCAGCCAGGCCAGCTGGCGCACCGGGCGGGCGACCACGTCGCGCGGCTCCTCGTCCCCTTCGGTCGCGCGCCGCCAGGCCACCACGGAGACCGTGAGCAGGACCGTGGCGAGCAGGAAGTGCGAGCTGACGATGTACGGGTTCAGGCCGGTGAGAACCGTGATGCCGCCGACGACGGCATTGCCCATGACGAGCCAGAACTGCACCCAGCCGAGCCGGGTCAGCGAGCGCCGACGGGGTTCGCGGGCGCGCGCCGCGATGATGAACAGGCCGACGAAGGCGCACAGCACATAGGTCAGCATGCGATTGCTGAACTCGATCAGGCCGTTGATGCCCATCTCGGCGGTCGGCGTGAGGCTGTCGGGGGTGCACCTGGGCCAGGTCGAGCAGCCCAGACCGGACTGCGTCAGCCGCACCGCCCCGCCGGTGACGACGACGATCACGGCCATGACGACGGTGGCGAGCGCCGCCCGTCGCACAAAGGCCACGGACGGCTGCCAGCGGCGGGCGATCAGCTCAAGGGGATTCAGCGTGTTCGGCACGGGTGCCATCGTAGGCGGCGCCTTGTGCAAACTTTCACGAGGGGGGCGTATCGCTACGGAACCGCCCGAGCCGTTCGTCGTACGCCCTGGTCACCGCCCCGTGGGTGCTACTCCCAGCGGAAGAACCTCGCCGCTGCGCCGAGCCCGAGAACAGCCCATACGGCGAGGATGCCGAGGTCGGCCCACGGCACCCCCGCGCCGTGCTGAAGGACGTCCCGCAGGCCGTCCGACAGGGCGGAGACGGGCAGGAGCTGGAGTACCTGCTGTGCCGCGTCCGGGAACTTGTCCAGCGGGACGATGACGCCGCCGCCGACGAGAAGGAGCAGGAAGACGAGGTTGGCCGCGGCCAGTGTCGCCTCGGCCTTCAGCGTCCCGGCCATCAGCAGGCCGAGACCGGAGAACGCGGCCGTGCCCAGGATGAGCAGCAGGACGACGGAGACCACGCCGGTGGAGAACGTGGCGCCCTGAGGGGACCAGCCGAGCGCGAAGGCGATGGCCGTCAGCAGGACGATCTGCAGGATCTCGGTGACCAGCACCGAGCAGGTCTTGGCGGTCATCAGCGCCCAGCGGGGGAGCGGTGAGGCGCCGAGCCGCTTGAGGACTCCGTACCGCCGCTCGAAGCCGGTCGCGATGGCCTGCCCGGTGAAGGCCGTGGACATGACGGCCAGCGCGAGGATGCCCGGCGTCAGGAAGTCCACCGGCTTCCCCGTCCCCGTGTCGACGATGTCGACGGTGGAGAACAGCACCAGGAGGAGCGTCGGAATGATGACCGTCAGCAGCAGCTGTTCGCCGTTGCGCAGCAGCATCCTGGTCTCCAGGGCTGCCTGTGCACGGATCATCCGGGGCAGCGGGGCCGCACCGGGACGCGGCGTGAAGGTGCCGTTGGTTCCGGTGGTTCCCATGGTTCCCGTGGTGGTACCGGTCTCGGTCATGCGCGCAGCTCCTTACCGGTGAGCTCCAGGAAGACGTCCTCCAGGGTGTGCCGCTCCACGGCTATCGCGTTGGGCAGCACGCCGTTCTGCGCACACCAGGAGGCGACGGTGGCGAGGAGTTGCGGGTCGACCTTGCCCTGGACGCGGTAGGTGCCGGGAGTGAGCTCGGTGGCGACGCTGTCCGCGGGCAGGGCCTTGAGGAGCGATGCGACGTCGAGGCCCGGCCGGCCGGTGAAGCGCAGGGTGTTCTCCGCGCCGCCCCGGCACAGCTCGTCCGGGCTGCCCTGGGCGATCACCCGGCCGCCCTCGATGATCGCGACATCATCGGCGAGCTGCTCGGCCTCGTCCATGAAGTGGGTGGTCAGCACGATGCTGACGCCGTCCTGCCGCAGCTCCCGAACGAGATCCCAGGTGGCGTGCCGGGCCTGCGGGTCGAGGCCGGCC
The DNA here is from genome assembly GCF_040654775.1 of Streptomyces sp. NPDC050636. Lineage (NCBI taxonomy): Bacteria > Bacillati > Actinomycetota > Actinomycetes > Kitasatosporales > Streptomycetaceae > Streptomyces > Streptomyces sp. NPDC050636. Next base: position 39,586 of record NZ_JBFAIP010000034.1, on the reverse strand, counting down.
GTCGGCTCGTCGAGGAAGACCAGCTCGGGGCGGCCGACGACGGCCATGGCCAGGGCGAGCCGCTGCTGCTGGCCGCCGGACAGCCGCCGGTAGGGCGTCCGGCCGCAGCCGCCCAGCCCCAGACGGTCGATGAGGATGTCCACATCGACGGGGTGGGCGTGCAGGGTGGCGGTGTGCCGCAGCATTTCCTCCGCTTTGGCGCCCGGGTAGACGCCGCCGGACTGCAGCATCACGCCGATCCGGGGCCGCAGCGCGGCGGCGTCGGCGACCGGGTCCAGGCCCAGGACGCGGACGGCGCCGTCATCCGGACGGCGGTAGCCCTCGCAGATTTCGACGGTGGTGGTCTTGCCGGCTCCGTTGGGGCCGAGTACGGCGGTCACGGCGCCGCGCGCGACGGTGAGGTCGAGCCCGTCCACTGCGGTCTTCGCCCCGTATCGCTTGACCAGGCCGACGACCTCGACGGCAGGCTCGGTACACATGGCGGGCAGTCTACGGAGGGCGGCCGGGGGCTGGTGGCGGGGCCCCGGAGGACGGCGGGAAATTAGGTGACCCTAAGTGATCGAGACCACCAGTCCGTGATGTGGACGAGGGTTGAATCGCCCTGAGGAATTACGCAACAATGACGTTGTGAAAAACGCGAGCGAGGATCGGAAGGGACCCGCGGTCGAGCCGACCGCCGGGCCCGCTGCCTCCGCGCGCGAGCGAGCCGCCCACCAAGCCCCGTCGCCCCACGACGAGCAGCACGGCACCCGCAATCGCGTCGCCCGCTCCATTCTCGACCACGGTCCGTCCACCGCGGCCGAGCTCGCCCTCCGCCTGGAGCTCACCCAGGCCGCCGTCCGCCGCCATCTGGACGCGCTGGCCGCGGAGGGTGTCGTGGAGCCCCGCGAGAAGCGGATCTACGGAGCGCGTGGCCGCGGCCGCCCCGCCAAGGCCTTCGCTCTCACCGACTGCGGCCGGGACGCCTTCGACCAGTCCTACGACCAGCTGGCCTCCGACGCGCTGCGCTGGATCGCGCAGACCGCGGGCGGCGGCGAGATGGGCGAGGCGGCGGTCGCCGCGTTCGCCCGTGCGCGGCTGGCCGCGCAGGCCGAGGGCTACCGTGAGGCGGTCGAGGCCGCCGAGCCGGAGGCCCGCACCCAGGCCCTTGCCGAGGCGTTGACCGCGGACGGGTACGCTGCTACGGCGCGCAGCGCGCCCAATTCCCAGCTCGGTGAACAGCTCTGCCAGCACCACTGCCCGGTCGCCCATGTCGCCGAGCAGTACCCGCAGCTGTGCGAGGCGGAGACCGAGGTCTTCTCCCGTCTGCTGGGGACCCACGTACAGCGTCTCGCCACCATCGCCCATGGGGACGGGGTGTGCACGACCTTCATCCCGAAGGCCGGCAAAACCGCTCACAGCACCACTGGGCGGATGACCAAGACCACCACAGAATCTGCAAGCACGGCCGGGAGGAACCCCGCATGACGCTCCCCACGGAGACTGCTCACCCCGAGCTCGAGGGCCTGGGCAAGTACGAATACGGCTGGGCCGACTCCGACGTGGCCGGCGCCTCCGCGAAGCGCGGTCTTTCCGAGGCGGTCGTTCGCGACATCTCGGCCAAGAAGAACGAGCCGGAGTGGATGCTCAAGCTCCGTCTCAAGGGTCTGAGGCTGTTCGACAAGAAGCCCATGCCGAACTGGGGCTCCGACCTGTCGGGCATCGACTTCGACAACATCAAGTACTTCGTCCGCTCCACCGAGCAGCAGGCCGCCTCCTGGGAGGACCTGCCCGAGGACATCAAGAACACCTACGACAAGCTCGGCATCCCGGAGGCGGAGAAGCAGCGTCTGGTCGCCGGTGTCGCCGCGCAGTACGAGTCCGAGGTCGTCTACCACCAGATCCGTGAGGACCTGGAGGAGCAGGGCGTCATCTTCCTGGACACCGACACCGCGCTGAAGGAGCACCCGGAGCTCTTCCAGGAGTACTTCGGCACGGTCATCCCGGTCGGCGACAACAAGTTCGCGTCGCTGAACACCGCCGTGTGGTCCGGTGGCTCGTTCATCTACGTCCCCAAGGGTGTCCACGTGGACATCCCGCTCCAGGCCTACTTCCGGATCAACACCGAGAACATGGGCCAGTTCGAGCGGACGCTGATCATCGTCGACGAGGACGCCTACGTCCACTACGTCGAGGGCTGCACGGCCCCGATCTACAAGTCGGACTCGCTGCACTCCGCCGTCGTCGAGATCATCGTGAAGAAGGGCGGCCGCTGCCGCTACACGACCATCCAGAACTGGTCGAACAACGTCTACAACCTGGTCACCAAGCGCGCCGTCGCCTACGAGGGCGCGACCATGGAGTGGGTCGACGGCAACCTCGGCTCCAAGGTGACCATGAAGTACCCGGCGGTCTACCTGATGGGCGAGCACGCCAAGGGCGAGACCCTGTCCATCGCCTTCGCCGGCGAGGGCCAGCACCAGGACGCCGGCTCCAAGATGGTCCACATGGCGCCGAACACCTCCTCCAACATCGTCTCCAAGTCGGTGGCGCGAGGCGGCGGCCGTACCTCCTACCGCGGTCTGGTCGAGATCGGCGAGGGCGCCGCGGGCTCCAAGTCCAACGTGCTGTGTGACGCCCTGCTGGTGGACACCATCTCCCGTTCGGACACCTACCCGTACGTCGACGTCCGCGAGGACGACGTCTCCATGGGCCACGAGGCGACCGTTTCCAAGGTCAGCGAGGACCAGCTCTTCTACCTGATGGCCCGCGGCCTGACGGAGTTCGAGGCCATGGCGATGATCGTGCGCGGCTTTGTCGAGCCGATCGCCCGTGAGCTTCCGATGGAGTACGCGCTGGAGCTGAACCGGCTGATCGAGCTGCAGATGGAAGGCGCGGTCGGCTGACGCCCGGCCCCCAGCAGCGACCGACTCCCTGAACGCAGAAAGCGAGCACGACGACAGCCATGGCTGAGGCTCAGAACATCCCGGCGGGTTCCACGACCACCGGCTCCATCGCGGTGGCCGCGGAGTCCACCGTCGCCACCCGGATGAGCGCCCCGCCGTCCTACGATGTGGCGGACTTCCCGGTGCCGCACGGCCGCGAGGAGGAGTGGCGCTTCACGCCCCTCGCGCGTCTGCGGGGCCTGCACGACGGCAGCGCCGTCGCGGGCGGTGCCGACCTGAAGATCGACATCACCGCGCCCGAGGGCGTCACCCACGAGCTCGTGGGCCGCGAGGACGCGCGCGTCGGCAAGGCCGGCAAGCCCGTGGACCGCGTCGCCGCGCAGGCGTACAGCTCCTTCGAGAAGGCCTCGGTCGTCTCGGTCCCCAAGGAGACCGTGCTCCCCGAGCCGATCCGGATCACCGTGCACGGCGAGGGCGGCACCGCCTTCGGCCACCAGGTCATCGAGCTGGGCGCGTTCGCCGAGGCGGTCGTCGTCATCGACCACACCGGTGACGCGGTGCTCGCCGCCAACGTCGACTACCTCCTCGGCGACGGCGCCAAGCTGACCGTCGTCTCCGTCCAGGACTGGGACGACAAGGCCGTCCACGTCGGCCAGCACAACGCCCTCGTCGGCCGGGACGCCACCTTCAAGTCCGTGGTCGTCACCTTCGGCGGCGACCTGGTCCGTCTCCACCCGCGCGTCACCTACGCGGGCCCCGGCGGCGAGGCCGAGCTCTACGGCCTGTACTTCACCGAAGAGGGCCAGCACCAGGAGCACCGCCTCTTCGTCGACCACGAGGCGTCCAACTGCCGCTCCAACGTGGTCTACAAGGGCGCGCTGCAGGGCCAGGACGCCCACGCGGTATGGATCGGCGACGTCCTGATCCAGGCGTCCGCCACCGGCACGGACACCTACGAGCTCAACCGCAACCTCGTCCTCACCGATGGCGCGCGGGTCGACTCGGTCCCCAACCTGGAGATCGAGACCGGCGAGATCGTCGGCGCCGGGCACGCCTCGGCGACCGGCCGATTCGACGACGAGCAGCTGTTCTACCTGATGGCCCGCGGCATTCCCGCCGACGATGCGCGCCGTCTGGTCGTCCGCGGCTTCTTCGCCGAGCTCGTCCAGCAGATCGGTCTCCCGGACGTCGAAGAGCGTCTGATGAGCAAGATCGAGGCCGAGCTGGAAGCGTCCGCGGCATGACGTACGTACGCGTAGCGGCGCTCAGCGAGCTGGAGGAGGACACCCCCAAGAGGGTGGAACTCGACGGCACGCCGATCTCCCTTGTCCGCACGGAGGGCGAGGTGTTCGCGATCAACGACATCTGCTCGCATGCGAATGTCTCCCTCTCGGAGGGCGAGGTCGAGGACTGCTCGATCGAGTGCTGGCTGCACGGATCGAGCTTCGACCTGCGCACCGGCAAGCCGTCCGGCCTTCCCGCGACACGCCCCGTCCCCGTATACCCCGTCAAGATCGAAGGAGACGGCCCAGACGCATCTGTGCTCGTCTCCGTCACCCAGGAGTCCTGAGTTCCCCATGGCAACGCTTGAGATCCACGACCTGCACGTCTCCGTCGACGCCGAGAACGGCCCGCGCGAGATCCTGAAGGGCGTCGACCTGACCGTGAAGCAGGGCGAGACGCACGCCATCATGGGCCCCAACGGCTCCGGCAAGTCGACCCTCGCCTACTCCCTGGCCGGTCACCCCAAGTACACCGTCACCGGCGGCACCGTCACCCTCGACGGCGAGGACGTCCTGGAGATGTCCGTCGACGAGCGCGCCCGGGCCGGCGTCTTCCTCGCCATGCAGTACCCGGTCGAGGTGCCTGGCGTCTCCGTCTCCAACTTCCTGCGCACCTCCGCCACCGCGATCCGCGGCGAGGCCCCCAAGCTGCGGCTGTGGGTCAAGGAGGTCAAGGAGGCCATGGAGCGCCTGAGCATGGACCCCGCCTTCGCCGAGCGCAACGTCAACGAGGGCTTCTCCGGCGGTGAGAAGAAGCGCCACGAGATCCTTCAGCTGGAGCTGCTCAAGCCGGCCATCGCGATCCTCGACGAGACCGACTCCGGCCTCGACGTCGACGCGCTGCGCACCGTCTCCGAGGGCGTCAACCGCGTCCGCGAGACCGGCCAGGTCGGCACCCTGCTGATCACCCACTACACGCGCATCCTGCGCTACATCAAGCCCGACCAGGTCCACGTGTTCGCGAACGGCCGTATCGCCGAGTCCGGTGGCGCCGAGCTCGCCGACAAGCTGGAGGCCGAGGGCTACGAGGCTTACACGAAGGGTGGCGCTACCGCGTGACGACACTGCCGGGCCTCCTGGACACAGAGGCGATCCGTAAGGACTTCCCCCTTCTGGATCGCGTGGTCCACGACGGGAAGAAGATCGTGTATCTGGACAACGCGGCGACTTCGCAGAAGCCGCGCCAGGTCCTCGATGCGCTGAACGCCTATTACGAGCGCTACAACGCCAACGTCCACCGCGGCGTGCATGTGCTCGCCGAGGAGGCCACGGCGCTGTACGAAGGCGCCCGCGACAAGGTCGCCGCCTTCATCAACGCGCCGAGCCGCGACGAGGTGATCTTCACCAAGAACGCCTCCGAGTCGCTCAACCTCGTGGCGAACATGCTCGGCTGGGCCGATGAGCCCTACCGGGTGGACCGCGAGACCGAGATCGTCATCACGGAGATGGAGCACCACTCCAACATCGTTCCGTGGCAGCTGCTGTCGCAGCGCACCGGCGCGAAGCTGAAGTGGTTCGGGCTGACCGACGACGGCCGGCTCGACCTCTCCAACATCGACGAGATCATCACGGACAAGACCAAGATCGTCTCGTTCACCCTGGTCTCCAACCTGCTGGGCACCATCAACCCGGTCGAGGCGATCATCCGGCGCGCCCAGGAAGTCGGCGCGCTGGTCTGCATCGACGCTTCGCAGGCCGCCCCGCACATGGTGCTGGACGTGCAGGCGCTGCAGGCCGACTTCGTGGCCTTCACCGGCCACAAGATGTGCGGCCCGACCGGCATCGGCGTCCTGTGGGGCCGCCAGGAACTGCTGGAGGACCTGCCTCCGTTCCTCGGCGGCGGCGAGATGATCGAGACGGTGTCCATGCACTCCTCGACCTACGCGCCCGCCCCGCACAAGTTCGAGGCCGGTACGCCCCCGATCGCCCAGGCCGTCGGCCTCGGCGCGGCCGTGGACTACCTCTCCGCGATCGGCATGGACAACATCGCCGCGCATGAGCACGCCATCACCGAGTACGCCGTCAAGCGGCTGCTGGAGGTCCCTGACCTGCGCATCATCGGCCCGAGCACGGCCGAGGACCGCGGCGCGACGATCTCCTTCACGCTCGGCGACATCCACCCGCACGACGTCGGCCAGGTGCTGGACGAGCAGGGCATCGCGGTCCGGGTGGGCCACCACTGCGCGCGGCCGGTCTGCCTGCGGTACGGAATTCCTGCGACCACGCGGGCGTCGTTCTATCTGTACTCCACGCCCGCCGAGGTCGACGCCTTGGTCGAGGGCCTGGAGCACGTCCGCAACTTCTTCGGATGAGGACGAGGACTGACTGAGCCGTGAAGCTGGATTCCATGTACCAGGACGTCATCCTGGACCACTACAAGCACCCGCACGGGCGCGGTCTTCGGGACGGCGACGCCGAGGTGCACCACGTCAACCCCACCTGCGGCGACGAGATCACGCTGCGCGTGCGGCTCGACGGCGCGACGATTGAGGATGTGTCCTACGAGGGTCAGGGCTGCTCCATCAGCCAGGCCAGCGCGTCGGTGCTCAACGACCTCCTGGTCGGCAAGCAGCTCGGCGAGGCGCAGAAGATCCAGGAGACGTTTCTGGAGCTGATGCAGTCCAAGGGCAAGGTGGAGCCGGATGACGCGATGGAAGAGGTGCTGGAGGACGCGGTGGCGTTCGCCGGTGTCTCGAAGTACCCGGCGCGTGTGAAATGCGCCCTGCTCAGCTGGATGGCCTGGAAGGACGCCACGGCCAAGGCCCTCTCCGAGGAGGCGAAGACCGCATGACCGACACCCCGACCACCACCAAGCCGGCGACCGAGGAAGAGGTCCGCGAGGCGCTGTACGACGTCGTCGACCCCGAGCTGGGTATCGATGTCGTCAATCTGGGCCTGATCTACGGCATCCACGTCGACGACGCCAATATCGCCACCATCGATATGACGCTGACCTCCGCGGCCTGCCCGCTGACCGACGTCATCGAGGACCAGGCGAAGTCCGCCACGGACGGCATCGTCAGTGAACTGAAGATCAACTGGGTCTGGATGCCCCCGTGGGGCCCGGACAAGATCACCGACGACGGTCGCGAGCAGCTGCGCGCGCTGGGCTTCAACGTCTGATCTCCGTCTGATCCCCGCCTCAGGGCGCGCGCGACACGCGTGAGTTGTACCGATACGGCCATGTTCGCCAGGCACACTGGCGGGCATGGCCGTATCGCTGTATCAGATCGCCGTTGACGCCCATGACCTCAAGGGGCAGGCCGCTTTCTGGGCCCGGGTCCTGGGCTGGCGGGTCGTGTACGAGGCCCTCGACGAAATCGTCATCGGCGCCGACGAGCGCGCGCTGCCGGGCATCGTCTTCCTTCCCGTACCCGAGGTGAAGTCCCGCAAGAACCGACTGCATCTGGATCTGACACCGGACGATCAGGCCGCGGAGGTCGAGCGGCTCATCGGCCTCGGTGCGCGCAGGGTGGATGTGGGTCAGGGCGGCGATGTGTCGTGGGTGGTGCTCGCCGATCCCGAGGGCAACGAGTTCTGCGTGCTGACGCCGAAGCGGACGTTGGTGGATTAGCCGCCGGCTCGATGCGGCGCCAGGCGCTATGTACGACCGTACGCAACGCTATGTACACTCGTACGCATGGCCTACGTGATGCTGGCAGGCGCGATACTTTCCGAGATTCTCGCGACCACCGCGATGAAGTACAGCGAGGGCTTCAGCAGGCTGTGGCCGTCGCTGGGCACCGCGGTCGGGTATCTGCTCGCCTTCGCGCTGCTGGCGCAGACGCTCAAGTCGATGAGTGTCGGCACCGCGTATGCGATCTGGTCCGGTGCCGGGACGGCCGTCATCGCGGCGATCGGCGTGGTGTTTCTGGGGGAGAGCGCGAGCGCGCTGAAGATTCTCGGGGTGCTGCTCGTCATCGCCGGGGTCGTGGTGCTGAATCTGGGCGGTGCGCACTGATGGGCCGGCGCTTCGACCCGGACCGGCGGCAGCGGATCATCGACGCGGCGATCGCGGTGGTCGGTGAGCGGGGGATCTCCGGGCTCAGTCACCGTTCCGTGGCAGCCGCGGCGGATGTGCCACTGGGCTCGACGACGTACCACTTCGCGACCAAGGACGATCTGCTGGTCGCCGCGTTGCGGCAGGTCAACGCGGGATGTCTGGGCGACTTCGCGCGCTGGGTGGACGGCATCGACCCGGCCGTGCCGCTCGCCGACCAGGTCACCCGGTTCGTCGAGGACACCCTGACCGGTGACCGCGCGCGGGTGGAGCTGGAGTACGAGCTGTATCTGGCGGCGCTGCGGCATGAAGCGGTGCGGCCGATCGCCGCCGAGTGCCTGGAAGAGATGGTGCGGCTGCTCGGCAGGCGGATCGGCGACACGCCGACCGCACGGGCCGTGGTGGCGTTCATCGACGGGCTGCTGCTTCAGCAGCTGCTCACCGGGCGGCCCTTCGAACGTGACGCGGTGCGGGCGGCGGGGGCGGGCTGGTCGGCCCCGGAGACCGGTCGCTGAGACCGGTTCGCATCGGCGGGCGCCCTCCGGTTAGGTTTTCCGCATGACCGATGCTGCTACCTCTGCTTCCCGTACCACCGGCGCCGTCGCTGCCGGGCTCGCCACCGTCACCCCGGACGGCACCGTTCTCGACACCTGGTACCCCGCGCCCGAGCTGGTCACCGCGACCGCCGAAGGCCCTGGCCCCGCCGGCACCGAGCACCTCGACGACGAGCGTGCCACCGAACTGCTGGGCGCCGGCGCGCTGAAGGCGATCGGCCTCGACCCGGTCCGCGACGTCGAGGTCGTGGCCGTCCGTACGGTCATCGCCTCGCTGGACGACAAGCCGCTGGACGCGCACGACGCCTATCTGCGTCTGCACCTCCTCAGCCACCGGTTGGTCAAGCCGCACGGGCAGAGCCTGGAAGGCATCTTCGGGCTGCTGGCGAACGTCGCCTGGACCTCGCTCGGCCCGGTGGCCGTCGACCAGCTGGAGACGGTGCGGATGAACGCCCGCGCCGACGGTCAGCATCTGCAGGTCACCAGTGTCGACAAGTTCCCCCGGATGACCGACTACGTCGCGCCCGCCGGTGTGCGGATCGCGGACGCCGACCGGGTGCGGCTGGGCGCGCACCTCGCGGCCGGTACCACCGTCATGCACGAGGGCTTCGTCAACTTCAACGCCGGAACGCTGGGCACCTCCATGATCGAGGGCCGGATCAGCGCGGGCGTCGTCATCGGCGACGGCACCGACATCGGCGGCGGCGCCTCCACCATGGGCACCCTGTCGGGCGGCGGCAAGCAGATCATCGCGATCGGCGAGCGCTGCCTGCTCGGCGCCGAGTCGGGCATCGGTATCGCGCTGGGCGACGAGTGCGTGGTCGAGGCGGGCCTGTACGTGACCGCGGGCACCCGCGTCACCATGCCCGACGGCCAGATCGTCAAGGCCCTGGAGCTCTCCGGCGGCGACAACATCCTCTTCCGCCGCAACTCGACCACCGGCGCCGTCGAGGCCCGGCCGAACAAGGCGGTCTGGGGCGGGCTCAACGAGATTCTGCACAGTCACAACTGATGTGGCAGGGCCGGCTCATGGCCGCCCTGTCATAGGTGGCTCCACGCGGCCAGTGGGCGCCCTTTCCCGGACCGGCGACGGACCGGGGGAGGGCGCTCCGCTGTTGCGGGGATCGAGGGTGTCGTCCCGTCCCGTCGGCGTGCGCGGGCGTGGGACGGAGTGTGCCCCGGGCGCGGGGGCGGTGGCCAGGATGCGCTGGTGCCAAGCCGGCCGGGGCTGGTCCACCATGGCGAGGTCGGTGTCCAACGGACCGTACCGGGAGGCGTCATGAGGCTCGGCAAACCGCTCGCTGTCGGCATCGCGGAGGAACGGGAAGCCGGGGAGCGGGATGCCGGGGAGCGGGAGGCCGACGGAGCCGAGGTCGGGGCGCGGGAAGCCACCGGGGTGGTAGCGGCAGGCCGGGACGCCCATGAGCGTCTCGTCGCCGAGGCGTTGGTCGGGCGATGAGGCTGCGGCTGCCGCAGGAGCGGCCCGCCGAGCCGCCGCGCGGGTACAAGCTCGCCAATCCGGTGCTGTCCCACGACGGTGAACGGATCGGGTTCGCCGGGGTGTCGATCGGCGGTGCGGCCCCGTACGGCGTGGTGGACGAGGCGCGGTGTGTCTACGGCCGCCGGCACCGCAGCCCCGCGCTGCGCTGCGACTGCGGCTTCTACTGTCTGCACACGCTCACCGATGCGCTGGCCCTGACCTGCGCCGACGCGCACCGGAGGGCGGCGCTGCTGGAGGTCACGGTGCTCGGTGTGTACATCCGCTTCGAGCGCGGGATGCGCTATGCGCGGCAGCGGGTGCGGGTGGTGCGCGTCGGGCCGTGCGGCTGCGGGCTGCCGCCGGAGGTCTTCGCGGACGCGGGCTGGGGCCGGACCGGGTGGCAGGTACTGACCGGCTCGTGCGTGGGCTGTGTGGCCGGGCGCGACACGGTGAGTTTCGCGGAGTTCGCCCGGATCGGCGGCGGGCGGCTGCGGGTGGTCCCCGGCCACCACCAGGCCGAGAGCTGCCCCGGGCCTGACACCGGGCCCGCCTTACGCACCGGACCGTCCGCCGGACCCGCCGTACGCACCGTCGCCGAGATGTCCGCCGAGGCGTCCCTCATGCAGGCCCGGATCGACTGGCTCCAAGGGCAACTGGCGCGGCTGACCGGCGAGACGTAACGGTTCCGTGGTAGCTGGCATGCCCGTGTCACCGGGCCGTCTGCCCGCAGATAGGCTTGGACCCATGCGTGATCTTGTAGCGGGGATGCGGTATCTGGGCAAGGGCCAGCGGTGGGTCGCCGGGCACGGCCGGTGGTGGGGCTTCGGCCTGATCCCGGCGTTGATCGCCCTGGCGCTGTACGCCGGGGTGCTCACCATGCTCGCCCTGTGGTCCGGCGATATCGCCGCCTGGGCGACGCCGTTCGCCGACGACTGGGGCTCGCCCTGGCAGGGGCTGCTGCGCGGGCTGTTCGTGGTGCTGCTGTTCGCCGGCGGGCTGATGCTGTCCGTGCTGACCTTCACCGCCGTCACGCTGCTGATCGGTGATCCCTTCTACGAGTCGCTGTCGGAGAAGGTCGAGGAGTCCGAGGGCAGCTGCCCGGAGAGCCCGGACCGGCCGCTGTGGCAGGAGATCTGGATCGCGCTGCGGGACAGCGTCCATGTGCTGCTGCGGGCCCTCGGCTTCGGGATCATCCTGTTCGCCCTCGGATTCGTGCCGGTCATCGGGCAGACCGTGATCCCGGCCATCGGGTTCTGTGTCTCCGGCTTCTTCCTCGCCGTCGAGTTGACGTCGGTGGCGATGCAGCGCCGGGACATCCCGGTCCGCGAGCGGCTGCGGATGCTGCGCGGTCGCAAGGCGCTCGCCGTCGGCTTCGGCACCCCGATCGTGCTGCTGTTCCTGGTCCCCTTCGTCGCGGTGATCCTCATGCCGGGTGCGGTGGCCGGCGCGACGCTGCTCGTACGGGACCTGGTGCCCGGCGAGGAGCAGCCGCCGGGCGACGGTGAGACCGGGCAGGCTGCGGCCGCGGCGCCGTACGGGCAGGCCGCGCCGGGGTATGCGGCACCGGGTCAGGCCGCGCCCGGCGGCTTCGGGCCGGCGCCCGCGCAGTACCCGCCTCACCAGGGACAGCCGTACCAGTCACCGCAGTACCCGCAGCAGTCACAGCAGTACCCGCAGCCGCCTGCCGGTCCAGGGCCGTCCGGAGCGCGTCCGCCAGCCGGCTGGTGAGCTCGGCCCCGGCATCCAGCAGCGGTCCGCGGATCGGCCCCGAGGGCCGGCCGAGGTGGTGGAGCAGCGCCTTCGCGGTGACCGTGCCGGAGTTGGCGCCGCCGAAAGGATCTGCTCGTCGCACCCCGCGTAGTACGCCAGGCCGGTCGCGGCCAGTACCTTCGCCGACTTCAGCAGGTCGTCACCGCAGTCCTCGACCGCCGCGATCCGCGGATGGCCGGCCGGCCGCAGCAGGGTCTCGGCGCTCAGCGCGGTCCCGGTGCGGCCGGGGATGTCGTACAGCATCACCGGCAGCCCGGTGGCGTCCGCGACCGTGCGCAGATGGTGCGCGACGGCGTCCTGGGCGGGCCGTGAGGAGTACGGCGTGACCACCAACAGGCCGTGGGTGCCCGCCCGTTCGGCGGGCGCGGGCCAGTGCGACGGAATGCCGGGTGTCGCTCGTGCCGACCCCCGCGGTGATCCGCGCCCGGTCGCCGACGGCCTCGGCGACGGCGCGCACCAGCATCCCCTTCTCGGCGTCCGAGGTCGTCGGGGACTCGCCGGTGGTGCCCCCGGTGCAAGCACCGGCTCCAAAGGAGTGCTACGCCGAGACAAGGGTGGGCCCACGAAGCGGCCGCCGCACCCTTCCGGTACGGCGGCCGCTCGGGCCGCACAGGCCCCTCACGCGTCAGTCGGGCATATTTCGCGACCGGGGCTTCAGGTCCTGGGTCCGCTCGGCAGCGGACTCCTCCGGCATCTGCGGCTCCCGCTCGCGTTCGGCGCGCTGCTTGGCGGCGCGCTCCTTGCCTGACTTACGGTTCTGCGACTTCGGCATGATGACTTCCTTGTCCGGCCGGTATTGCTTACCAGCTCAGTAGCGCACTCCCGGCGGGAGTTGGCGATCTGAACGCGGCCGGAGGGTGACGGCGCCCGTCACGGCCGGATGCGCAGCACCTGCGGGTCGTGGTCGCTGGCCTGGTCGGCGTACTCGGCGTTGATGTGGACGATGTCGTAGTCGGTACGGGCCAGATGGCGGCTGGTGAGCATGTGGTCCAGGACCTGGGAGTTGCCGCTGTAGACATAGCCGTAGCGCTCGGCGCGCGGCAGGCCGCCGACGAGGTCGGTGAGTACGCCGCCGCCGGTCAGGGCCTTGAGGGCGGGGGAGAACTGGTAGTCGTTCAGGTCGCCGGCCACCACCACGTCGGCCTTGGGGTCCTTGGCCAGCAGATCCTTGACGAAGGCGTTGACCAGCCGGGCCTGCGCGGTGCGCTGGGTCTCGGACGTCCTGGCCGGCGGCTGGAAACGGCTGTCCAGGCCCTGGTCGCCGCCCTTGGAGTTGAAGTGGTTGGCGACCACGAACACCCGGCTGCCGGGACGATTCTTCAGTGAGAACTGGCCGACCAGGGGCTTACGGCTGTCCTTCCATGCCTCCTCGGCGGGCGCGATCCGCCCCGGGGAGACGGAGAGCGCGGCCTTGCCGTGGTCGGCGACCACCTTCACCGGCGTGGTGGCGTCGCCGCCCTTGATGTCCGTGAACGACACCCGGTCGGGGTTGAAGAGGAACGCGACGCGGATATTGCCGCCGGGCTGCCCGCCGTCCTGGCCGTTCACCGGGTCGATCTGGCGCCACTCGTACGCCGGGCCGCCGGCCGCCTTGACGGCGTCGGTGAGCTTCTTGAGGGTGGCCCCGGCGGAGACCACGCCGTCGTCGGTGACGCCGTTGTCGTCCTGCACCTCCTCCAGGGCGACGACGTCGGGGGCGGACAGGTTGTGCACCAGCGCCTTCGCCAGCCGGTCGAACTTGGCCTGCGGGGTGGTGGGGGAGAGGTTCTCGACGTTGTACGTGGCCACGGCCAGCTCGCCGGACGTCTGCTTGCGGGTGGTCTCCGGCGCCGGGCCGTGGTCGGTGACCGTGCCCAGCTCGGTGGCCTGAAGCGTGTAGCCGCCGAAGTTGTCGTAGTCCAGGGGCCCGGCGGTGGTGCCGGTCAGCTCGTCGCCGACATCGGCCACCGGGAACGGCCGCTGCGCGAAGGGGATCAGCGAAGCGACCTTCACCCGGCCGGAGTTGGGGTCCCCGTAGGAGCTGTAGAGCGTGCCGCCGCGGACCGTGCGGTTGTGCCGCGGTTCGGCGGTGACCCACAGCTCGTGGTGGGTGCTGGTCGGGCCGACTACCGGGGCGCCCGCGACCGCGACCCGCATGCCCTCCAGGGACTCGTAGCGGTCCAGCGCGTACGAACGCGGGCGCAGCGGCAGTGACTCGATGTTCTTGCCGTCCGCGCTCGCGCCGTCCGCCTCGGGCGCGTAACGGTCCGGAACCGAGGCCGGGTTGAGCTTGAAGGCGGCCGGCAGCGGAGCGTCGGAGGAGGTGGTCTTCCAGGTGGCGTCGGTGATCTGGGTGACGGACTGGAGGCCGGCGTCCTTCCCGCCCGGGTAGTACTCGCTGACCGTGCCGGCCAAGGTGACCGCGTCACCGACGTCGACCTTCGGCGTCTCCTTGCCGGTGAAGACGAAGACGGCCTCGCTGGTCGCCGCGTTGTCGTCCGGGTGCGGGTCCTGCACCCAGAAGCCGCGCGCCGAGCCGAACGCCCGGACCGCGGTGACCGTGCCGGGCACGCCGCTGACCTGCTTCCCGGCGAGCGGGGATATTCGGGTGCTGCCCTGGATGTCGTGGATCCGGGAGCCCGCGGCGGACGCGGACTGGGGGGCGGTGAGCAGTCCGGTGGCGAGGGCGGCGCAGGCCACCGCGCCGACGGCGGCGGGCCTGCGGAGCGAACGACGGGACGGCATGAATGCCTCCGAGGGAGAGGGAGTGGGGGGTGCGTCGGAAGAGGTGCGCGCATAAGTGCACCGACAGCCTCTACGCGCGTCAATCTCTTGTGTGGCCAGGGGAGTTGTCAAGGTTCGCCGGGTGACGGATGACGGGCGGGTGGGTGAACCGCCCGAGATACCCGGAATTCCGTCTACGCTTGGACGTCGCACGAGCCGTAGTCCGTTCGAGGAGCTGAGCCCGAGATGTCCGCAGACCGTCCCACCCTGCCGCCGGTCCGGCTGCACACCGAAGCGGAGCTGGCCCGGGACGCGCTGAGCGCGCCGCTGATGGCCAGGGCGGCGAAGCTCGCCCGCTGGGCCGAGCGGGGCGTTCCCGTCGGCGTCGGCGGCGAGATCCTCCAGGAGCCGCTGGCCGCCGCCACCGAGCACCTCGGCCTGGCGGACGACGAGGACGGCCCCGCGTACACCGCCGAGGCCTGGCAGCTGGCGGTGGACACCGGCCTGGTCGAGATCGACGAGCCCGATGACGGCGCGGGCGCGGCCGACGGCGAGCCGGCCGCCGACCTCCCGGACGATGCCGCGGTCGGCACCGCCACCCCCGGCGAGGAGCTGAGCATCCTCACCTCCGGCAGCCCGCAGGACATCCTCGACATCTGGCTCGGCGGCATGGAGACCGTGCTCGCCGACGCGGTCGCCCCCGACCTCTCCGACATCGCCGAGCAGCTCGCCGACGGCGGCGAGCTCGACCTGGACGCGATCGACTGGAACCCGGAGGAGGAGGCCGAGCTGCTGGACGGCATCCTCGGCAACCTCTATCTGCTCACCGCCCTGCACGAGGGCCCTGACCAGGACGTTCCGCTGCCGGCGCTGGCCGCGTCCATGATCGTCCCGGACGATATGGACGAGCCGACCGACGACGTCCTCGAAGAGGTCTCCGAGGCGATGATGCGCCTGGACGACCAGTTCCGGGTGCTGGAACCGATCGGGATCGTGGCCTACACCCCGGTCGACGAGGCGCTCATCGAGGAGCTGGACGAGGACGGCGAGACGGTCCTCCCCCGAGGACCTTCGGCCGGCTCCGGTCCGGCGGGGACCCCCACCGCCGAGCCGCTCGCCGACGAGGACGTCGCCCGCTACGGCCTGGTCCGTCTCACCCCGCTCGGCATCTACGCCGTACGCGCCCGCATGCTGGACGCCGGTGTGCACGCCCCGGCCGTCGGCGACCTCACCGACAAGGGTGCCGACGTCCTCCTCGACGCGCTGCCCGACTACCCCGAGACGCTCGCCCAGGCCGAGTCCGAGCAGTGGCTGGCGGCCCGTACGCCCGTGGATGCCGCCCGGGACCTGCTCGCGGCCGCCCGCGGCGACGACGAGCGCGCCCCGCTGCGCCGGCTCGCCGCGCAGCAGACCCTCTCCCTGGTCGCGCCCGACGCCGAGCCCGCGCTGCGCGAGGTTCTCGACGACCGGCAGCTGGGCGGTCTGGCCCGGGTCTGGCTCGCCGAGCGCGCCGCGCCCGGCATCCCCGAGCCGTCCCAGGACATGATCTTCTGGCTGACCGTGGACACCATCGCCGCACAGCTGGACAGCGCGGACGACGAAGCGGCGGCCGAGCTGCGCGAGCTCGTCCGCAGCCTGACCGACCAGCACAGCGGGTTCTTCGACGCGGCCTGGCGGGTGGACCACCCGGCCACCGCCGACGTCCTGGAGGCCATGGGCCGGCTGCACCCCGACAAGAAGGCCGCCAAGGAGGCCCGCAAGGCCGCCTTCAAGGCGCGCTCCCGCAGGGCCGGCTGATCGTTTCCGGCGCCAGGGGTGTCGTCACGCCCTAGACGAGTAAGTCCTATGTCCCTTCTGGCTCGTCTAGGGCGCATGGCGATGTCCACTGCGGGTGAGGCGCAACCGCTTCCTGGATGTAGGGCGGCGTTCAACTGGAGTTCGAAGGCGCGCGGGAACGTGTGCGGCGCAGGCACAGGGGATCCCAGGCCATCCAGGAGATGACAATGCCGCTCACCCGCAGAGACTTCGCCAAGCGTTCCGCCTTCGCCGGTGCGGGCGTGGCACTGGCCGGCAGCGTCGGTGTGCTGGCCACCGCGCCCGGAGCCATCGGTGAGGAGGCCCCCGCCGACGGCACGGCGGGCGGCGCGCTCGGCTACGGTCCGCTGATCCCCGACCCGGACGGCATCCTCGCGCTGCCCGCCGGCTTCTCGTACCGGATCATCACCCGGACCGGCGTGACCAAGCTCGACAGCGGCGAGTCCACGCCCTCCAACCACGACGGCACCGGCACCTTCGAGGGCACCCGCGGCAGCACCCTGATCGTCAACAACCACGAGCTGAAGGGCCCGCGCGCCGACTGGCCGCACCCGGTGCCGCTCGCCGAGGGACTCGTCTACGACCCGGCGGCGTCCGGCGGCTGCACCGTCGTGGAGGTCGCCAAGGACGGTACGCCGGTCGGCGAGTGGGTCGGCATCGCCGGTACCTCCACCAACTGCGCGGGCGGGACCACTCCTTGGGGCACCTGGCTGACCTGCGAGGAGAACGAGGACAAGGCCGGCGAGCACGGCATGACCAAGGACCACGGCTATGTCTTCGAGGTCGACCCGTACGACGTCAGGGCCGGCCGTGACCCCAAGCCCATCAAGGCGCTGGGGCGTTACGCCCACGAAGCGGTGGTCGTCGACCCCAAGCGCGGCCACCTCTTCCTGACCGAGGACGCCGACAAGCCCAACGGCCTCCTCTACCGCTGGACCCCGCCGCACGGCTTCAAGCACGGACGCGGACAGCTCAAGACGCTGGCCGACGACGCCGGTGTGCTGGCCGCCCCCAAGTGCTTCGACTCCGGCGGCCGGTACGTCGACGACCTGTCGCGCGCCACGAAGACCGGCACCGTCTACGGCGTCGACTGGATCGAGGTCCCCGACCGCGACGCCCGCACGACGTCGGTGCGCAAGCAGTTCGCCGAGGGGGAGATCACCCGTGCCCGCAAGCTGGAGGGCATGTGGTGGGCGGACGGCGGCGCGTACATCGTGTCGTCCTACGCCCGCGACGAGAGCCCGGTCCACCACGACGGCCAGGTCTGGTTCTACGACCCGAAGCGGCGGACCCTCACGCTGAAGGTGCTGCTCGGCGTCAATCCGGACCCTTCGAAGGACGGCGCGCTCGACGGCCCCGACAACATCACCGTCTCCCCCTACGGCGGGCTGATCATCTCCGAGGACGGCGAGGGCGTCCAGCACCTCTTCGGCGCCACCGAGGGCGGCCGGACCTACCCGATCGCGCGCAACGACCTCAACATCGGTACGGCCGAGGAGCCGGAGTTCAGCGAGTTCACCGGGCCGGTCTTCTCCCCGGACGGGCAGACGCTGTTCGCGAACATCCAGGAGCCCGGGATCATGCTGGCGATCAGCGGGCCCTGGAAGCGGCAGCGGTAGCGGTACCGGCGGCGCCATCACCGGCGGCCTCAGGGGCCGTGGCCGTGATGACGTAGTAGTCCAGCAGGCCGGTCTCGTACGCCGTCAGATAGCGGCGCGGCCACTTGTCGCGGAGCTCCGGCCGCTGGGCCATATAGAGGTCGTACCCCTCCCAGACCGCGTCGCCGATCGCCTGCACCCGGACGTCCCCCAGCCCCGCCGCGGCCAGCGTCGCGGCGGCGTCATCGATCACATGGGGGACGTCCAGGCCGTCCGCGTACGCGGGCAGCAGCTCGGGCAGTGCGCGGGCGGCGTGGTGGTCGCGGGCGAAGAACGTGGTCAGTGCTAGCCGGCCGCCCGGGCGCAGCACCCGCGCGGCCTCGCGGGCGAAGGCGGGCAGATCGCGGAAGTGCTGGGCGGCCTCGACGGAGTAGAGGCAGTCGACGGTGGCATCGGGGAGCGGGATGCGCTGGGCGGCGCCCCGTACGAAGTCCAGGTGACTCCGGGTGGGATCGGTGGCGGCGCCGAGCTCGGTGAGCAGCGCCTCGTGGGTTTTGCGGGCGCGGGCGATCTGGTCCGGATGGGCGTCCAGGCCGATGACCGTTCCCAGGCCGAATTCCTGTAGCGCCAGTACGCAGCCCAGCCCCCGTCCGCAGCCGACCTCCAGGGCGGTGCGGCCCTGCGGCCGGTCGAAGGTGCTCAGCACCACGCGGTAGAGGTCCTGCTCGCTGCGGACCCGGTCGGCCTCGGTCAGCGGGCGGTCGGCGATGTCGGGCAGCCGCGCCCAGTAGCCGAAATTGATGAAACCGCCGGCGAAGGCCGGGACCGTGCTGAGGTCCTCGTCGCCGTAGATCGCCGCCACCCGGTCGGGGAGGTCCGGGATGGCGGTCCGGCTCGGGTCGTCCGTCCGGCCCGGCTG
Source organism: Streptomyces sp. NPDC050636 (assembly GCF_040654775.1). Taxonomy (NCBI): domain Bacteria; kingdom Bacillati; phylum Actinomycetota; class Actinomycetes; order Kitasatosporales; family Streptomycetaceae; genus Streptomyces; species Streptomyces sp. NPDC050636. The sequence goes on along the minus strand of NZ_JBFAIP010000034.1, from coordinate 20,579 downwards.
GCCAGGGTCGCCGGTCGGGGGCTGCTGCATCATCGAACGCTCCTGGTGCGTGGCGTGGGGGGGGGCGTGCGGAGTGCGGAATCTTGCGCGCGTGCGGACGTTGTAGGGGAGGTGACCTCGACGATACGGACAACTCGATTCTCGATCCTGGACCGCTCGCGCACCATCGAGGGCCGTCCGGAGGCGGACGCGCTGCGCGGCACGGTAGCGCTCGCCCGGCGCGCCGAGGAGCTCGGTTACCACCGCTTCTGGGTCTCCGAGCACCACAGCGTGCCGGGTGTCGCGGGCTCCGCGCCGACGGTGCTGGCCGCGGCGGTGGCCTCGGCGACATCGGCCATCCGGGTCGGCACGGGCGGGGTGATGCTGCCCAATCACCGTCCGCTGGTGGTCGCCGAGCAGTTCGGAGTGCTGGAGTCGCTGTTCCCCGGGCGGATCGATATGGGACTCGGGCGGTCGGTGGGCTTCACCGACGGTATCCGGCGGGCGCTGGGCACGGAGAAGGACGCCACCGAGGACTTCAGTGCCCAACTCGCCGAGCTGCTGGGCTACTTCACGGGTAGCCAGACGAGCCATCCGCAGGTGCACGCACGGCCGGCGGAGGGCCTGAGCGTGCCCGCTTTCGTGCTGGCCACGGGCGCGGGGGCGCAGGTCGCGGCGGCGGCCGGGCTGGCACTGGTGATCGGTGACCTCCGGGGGCGGAAGAAGATGCTGGAGGCGATCGACGCGTACCGTGCCGGGTTCCGGCCCTCGGCTCTGTGGGACCGGCCGTATGTCGTGATCTCCGGGACGGTGGCGGTCGCGGGTACGCGGGAGGAGGCGCATCGGCTGCTGGTGCCGGAGGCCCGGTCGCTGGCGCACTCGCGCGTGCATGGGGTGTTTCCGCCGTTGCGGTCCGCTGAGGACGCCTACTCGGCCGCCGACGGCATGTCCGCCCGGGAGCGGGGATTCTACGAGGACGCGCTGCGCGGTCATGTCCACGGCACGGAGGGTGAGGTCGCGGAGGCGCTCGGTGCCTTGATCGAGCGCAGTGGCGCGGATGAGGTGCTCGTGACCACCAGCTCTTACGACCGTGCCGCGCTGCTGGAGTCGTACGAGCGGCTGGCCGGGGTCGCGGGGCTGGTGGGGCGGGGCTGATGGAGCCCGCGGAGCGGCGCCGTGGCCAGGACGGCGCCGCTCGGGCGTTCTACCAGCTCAGCTGGGTGTCCGAGGGCGTGCGGACACGCCCTGGTGCTCAGAGCGCTGCCGCCGCGGGCTTCTGCATACCGCGTACGGTGCGCGCGTCGACGAATTCACCCATGGCCGTCATTTCCCACTCGCCGGAGAACTGGCGGATGAGCTTGGCCATCATCACGCCGGTGCGCTGCTCCGAGCTGGTGAGGTCGAAGCGGACCAGTTCCTCGCCGGTCTGTGCGTCGGTCAGCCGGCAGTACGCCTTGGCGACGTCCGAGAACTTCTGGCCGGAGAAGGAGTTCACCGTGAAGACCAGGCCGGTGACCTGCGGGGGCAGCCCGCCGAGGTGGACGGTGATGACCTCGTCGTCGCCGGAGCCGTCGCCGGTGAGGTTGTCGCCGGAGTGCTGGATCGCGCCGTTCAGGATGGACAGCTTGCCGAAGAAGCAGTTGTCGATCTTCTTGCGGTCCGGGCCGTAGGCGATGACGGAAGCGTCCAGGTCGATGCTCTTGCCGCGGAACGCGGGCTCCCAGCCGAGGCCCATCTTGACCGAGGTGAGGAGCGGCTGACCGCCCTTGACCAGGGAGACCGTCTGGTTCTTCTGGAGGCTTACGCGGCCCTTGTCGAGGTTGACCTTGTCGAGGGAAGGAAACCCGGGAGCAGGGGCAGCACCGGTCTGGCCAGGGGGAGCCGCTGCCTGCGGCGGGGCGACGGGGGCGGGGGCCGGAGCCGGGGGTGCCTGAGGGGCGGGGGGTGCCTGCGGTGCGGCCGGGGCGGCCGGCTCCTCGTCCACGCTGACGCCGAAGTCGGTGGCGATTCCCGCCAGGCCGTTGGCGTAGCCCTGGCCGACGGCGCGGACCTTCCAGGCGTCGTTGCGGCGGTAGATCTCCACGACGACCAGTGCGGTCTCGGCGCCGAGGCGGGGCGGGGTGAAGGAGGCGATGAGGCTGCCGGTCCCGGCGTCGCGGACCGTGCCGGTCGGCTCGGTGCCGGCGAAGGTCGCGCCGGGGGCGTCCAGGCTGGCGGTGACGACGATCTTATGGATGTCGCCGGGCACCGCGGCGGTGTCCACGGTGATGGTGTCGCCGTTGCCGCCGGCCGCGGCGGTGTGGGTCACGCCGGGGCCGTTGGGCTGGTTGTAGAACACGAAGTCGTCGTCGGAGCGCACCTTGCCGTCGGCGGTGAGGAGCAGGCCCGACACGTCGAGCCGCACGGGGGCGGTGACGTCCACCGCCACCCGCGCGGAGGTGAGCGGGAGGTTCGAGCCAGGAGTCATAGCGGTCATGCCAGCAGTAACGAACGGCTCCCTTTTGCGGTTCCATTACCCGTACTCGGATGGCCGTCCGGTACGGATGGGCCGCCCGATTCGGGTGATCAGCGACGTTCGCGTGAATTGCCGAAGAGCAGTCGGTAGATGATCAGCAGGACCAGGGCCCCGGCGACCGAGGCGATCCACATGGACGGTTCGCCGAAGTCCTTCGGTATCGGCCGGTCCAGGATTTTGGTGGACAGCCAGCCGCCGATGAAGGAACCCACGATGCCGATCAGCGTCGTGCCGACGAGCCCGCCCGGGTCGCGTCCCGGCAGCAGGACCTTGGCGATGACGCCCGCGATCAGTCCCAGTACAAGCCAGCTGACGATGCCCATGATGCGTTTCCTCGTTCCTGCGCGGTGATTCGCCGTGCTTCGTCCTCAAGGACGCAAGGAGGCGGCATCGAGTTCCGTACGGTGACGGAAAGCGCTGGTCGGTGTCGCAATCGGGGTCAGTGGGGCCAGACGGGCGGATCGGTGCAGAATGCGCCGCCGAGGTGGGCGTGTTCCGGGTCGCCCCAGGAGAGTTCGCCCTGGGCGGCGATCAGTTCGGCGGCGTAGGGCTCGGAGTCGTCCTGGGGGTCGTAGCCGAGCGCGCGGGCGGTGGAGAGGTCCCACCACAGGCGGGTGTTGGCGGAGGAGGCGTAGGCGACGGTGTGGCCGACGTCCGGGGCGGTCAGGGCCGCGTGCAGCAGGCGGGCGCAGTCGGCCGGGCTCATCCAGAGGGAGAGCATCCGGACGGTGGTGGGTTCGGGGAAGCAGGAGCCGATGCGCAGTGAGACGGTCTCGATGCCGTGCAGGTCCCAGTAGAGCGAGGCGAGATCCTCGCCGAACCCTTTGGACAGGCCGTAGTAGGTGTCGGGGCGGCGGGGCGTGTTGACCGGGATCGCGCCGGAGCCGTCCGCGGGGCGTGGGGTGAAGCCGACGGCGTGGTTGGAGGAGGCGAAGACGATCCGGCGTACGCCTTCCTCGCGTGCGGCTTCGTAGAGGTGGTAGGTGCCCTCGATGTTGGCCCGGAGGATCTTCTCGAACGGGGCCTCCAGGGAGATGCCGGCCAGATGGATGATCGCGTCGACGTCGCGTACCGCCTCGCGCAGCGCCTTGCGGTCGGCCAGATCGGCGGTGATGACGTCCGGTTCGCCGGCTGTGTTCTCGATGGGCCGCTGGTCGAAGAGCCTCAGTCGGTATCCGTACGGCGGCAGCAGCTCGCGCATCAGGGTGCCCAGGCCGCCGGCGGCGCCGGTGAGCAGGACGGTGCGGGGTGCGGTCATGGGCGGGTACTCCTCCGGCTGACGGCTGAGCTGCAAGGCTGTATGTGCGGACGGCATTCAGATGTGTGGACACGCTAGGGAGTCGGCTGACGGCGGGTCAAGACGCCTGACGGACTGGGCGAATCCGGTTGCGCGGCGCCGATTTCGGTCCCTTGACCGGCGCGGGAGGGCTGCAATAGCGTGATGATGTTCAGGGACGTGGGCACTGATCACAGACATGTCTAGCGTGTGCAGTGCGACAGGTACGCGCGACAGGTGCGCGCAGAGACATGTATGAGCATGCCAAGGAGAGCCCGTTGACCTCAGAGCCTCCCCCAGCCACTGCTGGGAGGTACCCCCACCTCGCCGACCGCCTCGACGGACTGCTGTTCTTCCCCGTGACCGCGTACGCGCCGGACGGCGCCCTGGACCTGGCGGCCTTCCGCACCCATGTGCGGGCCGGGATCGACGCAGGCGCGGCAGCGGTCTTCGCCTGCTGCGGCACCGGCGAGTTCCACGCCCTCACCCCCGAGGAGTTCGCCGACTGCGTCGCCGCCGCGGTCGACGAGGCCGCGGGCCGGGTCCCCGTCGTCGCCGGTGCGGGCTACGGCACCGCGCTCGCAGTCCAGTTCGCCCGCCTCGCTCATGAAGCCGGCGCCGACGGGCTGCTCGCCATGCCGCCGTACCTCGTCGTCGCCGGACAGGACGGCCTGCTGCGGCACTATGCCGAACTCGCCGCCGCCACCCCGCTTCCCGTCATCGTCTACCAGCGCGACAACGCCGTCTTCGAACCGGCCACCGTCGTCGCGCTCGCCAAGACCCCGGGCATCATCGGCCTCAAGGACGGCCTGGGCGATCTGGACCTGCTGCAACGCATCATCAGCACGGTACGCAGCGAGGCCCCGGACGAGGAGTTCCTGTACTTCAACGGCCTCCCCACCGCCGAACTCACCGGTCCCGCCTACCGGGGCCTGGGTGTCCGCCTCTACTCCTCCGCGGTCTTCGCCTTCGCCCCCGAGATCGCCCTCGCCTTCCACCAGGCGCTGGACACCGGCGACGAGGCCACCGTCGCCCGGCTGATGGACGGCTTCTACCGCCCGCTGGTCGAACTGCGCAAGCGGGGCCACGGATACGCCGTTTCGCTGGTCAAGGCCGGTGTGCGGCTGCGTGGTCTGGATGTCGGCGAGGTCCGGCCACCGCTGAGCGAACCGGCCCCGGCGCACGTCAAGGAGCTGGCCGAGCTGATCGAGCACGGCCTGGCACTGGTACGGGGAGCCGGCGCCTGATGCGTACCGCCGCGTTCCTCTACCCGTGGGACGTCGTCGGCGACCCGGACGCCGCGGGCCGTATCGCCGCCCTCGGCGTCCACCAGGTCACCCTGGCCTCCGCCTACCACTCCACTCGCGCCCTCACCCCGCGCCACCCCCGCCACCGCATCATCACCGCCCGGCACGCCGCCGTCCTCTACCCGCCGGACGCCACCCGCTGGGCGGGGCGCGCGCTGCGGCCGTACACCCAGGACTGGGTCGAGGGCGAAGACCCCTTCGGTGCGGCCGCGCGGGGGCTGGCCGACGCGGGCCTGGAAGTGCACACGTGGGTGGTGCTGGCGCACAACTCCCGCCTGGGCGCCGAGCATCCGTCCGTCGTCGTCCGCAACGCGTACGGCGATCCGTACCCCTGGGCGCCGTGCATCGCCCGCCCCGAGGTGCGCGATCATCTCGTCGCTCTCGCCGCGGAGGCGGCCGTACGGCCCGGCGCCCGTGGCACCGAGCTGGAGTCCTGCGGCTGGTACGGACTCGCCCATCTGCACGCCCACGACAAGATCGGCGGAGTGCCGCTCTCCGGTGCCGCGCAGTATCTGATGTCGCTGTGCTTCTGCACGGTGTGCCGGGACGGATACGCCGAACTGGGCTTGCCCGCAGAGGAGTTGAGGCGTGTGGTGGTGCGGGCACTGGAGCCCCTGTGGGGGGATGCGGCGGGTGGGCCGACGGGTCGGGCGGGGGAGTGGGGCGCGGTCGAGGAACTGCTCGGTGCGGACCTCGCGGGGGTGGTGCGCACGTGGCGGGACCGGGCCGCACGGACCCTTCAGCGCGCGGCCGTACGCGCCGTACGGGACGCCGCGGCGGGCGAGTTCCGGGTGCTGCTGCATGCCGATCCCGCCGCGCACCGCTGCGGCGCGAACGTCGGTGTGGACCCAACGGACGTTCTCGCACATGCCGATGGCGTCGTCGTACCGTGCACCGGTGACGCCGCGGCCCGCGCCGATGCCCTCGGCCCGTTCGCGGACCGCCGGGCAACCGGCACCGCCGCCGCGACCGTCGCCGCCAATCTCACCGTGGTCTCCGGAATGGGCGGCAGCCCCGGCACCCTCGCCGCCGATGCCGCGCACGCCGCCTCGCTGGGCGCGAACGAACTGCGGCTCTACCACGCGGGTTTGGCGAGCGACCGGGACCTGTCCGCCGTGCGGGCCGCGCTGCGCGACACCGTGGGGAGTACCGCGCGCTGAAACAGCCGGGCGTGCCGCATCGGCTCGGCCGGTCCGGTCGGCTTCGCGGAGGCCGTGTCCCTGGCGCCGGTGAGATGCGCGAAGACGACGACGTTGCCGAGGTATTCCTGCTTGTCCGTGTCGAAGCCGCCGCCGCAGGTGATCAGGCGGAGTTCGGGCCGGTCGGCTTCCCCGTAGACCTTGTCGTCCGGGAATTCCTTGCCTTCGTAGACCTCGACCGCGTCGACGGTGAAGATCGCCGTCCGGCCGTCCTTGCGCAGGATCTCGATGGGGGTGTTCTTCTTCAGGGAGCCCAGGCTGTAGAAGACGGCGGGCCCGGAATGGCTGTCGACGTGGCCGGCGACCAGGGCGGTGCCCCGGGCTCCGGGGGCGGTGCCGTCCTTGTACCAGCCGGCCAGGTTCTCGGTGGCGTCCGGCGGCGCGTCAAGGCTGCCGTTCGCGGCCAGGCCCAGCTTCATCAGGGGCGCGTCGATCTGCGCGGACGGCACCGTGACCCGTATCGGCTCCGAGGCGGGCAGCGGCGGGATGGCGGGCACCGCGGGCACCGCGGGCCGGGCGCCCGGCGGACCGGCGCCGAATCCCTGGGCGGCGGACGGCTGGGGCGGAGTGCTGGTCTCGGTGCCGTGGCTGATGAGCCAGAGCCCGGTGCCCAACGCGAGCGCCGTGATGCCGGCTATGACGGTTCTGTCGCCACGGGCGCGGCTGCGGGTTCCCATCGCTGTGCGCACTCCTCCCGGGAAGCGAGGATCGGTCCGCGGCCCGGCCCCCCGACTGCGGCGGAGGCGTGCGGCCGCGGCGGCTCACGGCGACCGGCCGTGGCCGGTCTCCCTCAGGAGCGGCCCCCCTCGCGACGGCGGCGCATCACCCGGATGCCACCGGCGACAGCGGCCATCAGCAGGGCCGCGCCCGCGGCGACCTCGGTGCCGCTGGAGCTCTCGGTCGTGGTGCCGACACCGGTCTTGACCTTGCCCTGGGGAGCCGGCGTGGCGCTGCCGCTCTCTTTGCCGGCCGAGCTGCCGGCCATCGTGCTGCCCGTGGTGCCGCCCCTGGTGCTGCTTTTGCCGATGGTCTTGCCGATGCCGACGGTGCCGGTGATCTCCCTGCCGTCGGAACAGGTGCCGCCGATGCCGTAGTTGCCGGGCTGGGTGCCGGACGGAATCCGCAGCGAGCCCTGTACGTTCTCGGAGTGCGTCCGGCCCTTGGGCGCGAGCCGGACGGTGCCGGCGCCCAGCGAGCTCGCGTCGACCCTGGCCGAGCCGTGTCTGCCGCAGGCGCTGCTGGTCAGATTGACCGTGAAGCCTGCCTTGGCCGTGCCGGGGGAGACCTCGATGGTGCCGAAGTCGCCGGCGAACGCCGCGGTGGTGGAGAGGCCGAGCGCGGCGGCGGACAGCGCGGCACCGGTGAGAACTCGACTGGGACGCATGGTGACGCACCTCCACGAAGCGCGGACCGGGCACGTCGCTGTGCCGCGAGAAGAGTTGTCGGAGTTCCACGCCTCCTGATTCCGAGGTAAGCGGCCCGGCGCCGCCCGAGCCTGCTGACGCGATGTCAGAACTCGCTCGGCCGGTCGATGCGCCTCCCGAGATCACCAAGAAAAGGGCAGGTCGGAGCGGGCTTTTCGGTGATGGTTCGTAATCCGGCGCATTGGGATGATCGGGTGACGGGGAGTGTCCGGGCCCGGCCCTGATCCACCGGACGGGCCCTGGACCTACTCGTCTGGCCCGGTCTAGCCCGGCCGCACGAATCCGCATTCGTACGCGGCTATCACCGCCTGGGTCCGGTCCCGCACCCCGAGCTTGGCCAGCACCCCCGCGACATGCGTCTTCACCGTGGCGGGGCCGACCCCCAGCCGGGCCGCGATCTCGGCGTTCGTCAGCCCGGCCGTCATCAGCCGCAGCACCGCGCGTTCCCGTTCCGACAGCCTCGCCCGCAGCGCCCGCGCCGCGTCGTCCGCCGCGCGCTCCCCGGCGTGCCGGGCGGCCAGTGCGCGGACCGCCGCCGGGAAGAGCAGCGAGTCGCAGCGCGCCACCAGCCGTACGGCCTGGACCAGCTCCTCCGCGCCGGACCGCTTGAGCAGGAACCCGCTGGCCCCGGCCCGCAGCGCGTCATAGACATAGGCGTCGTTCTCGAACGTCGTCACCACAATGATGCGGGGCGGCTCGGACATTCCGGCGAGCACCTGCTCGGTCGCGCGGATACCGTCGATCTCGGGCATCCGGACGTCCATCAGGACGATGTCCGGGCGCAGTTCACGGATCAGCGGCACCGCCTCCGCGCCGGACGAGGCCTCGCCGACCACCTCCATGTCGGCCTCGGCGCCGAGGATCGCGCGCAGCGCCGTACGCACCATCCGCTCGTCGTCGGCGAGGACGATACGGAGCGGGCGGGCGTCGCCGTCCTCGGGAGGCGTGGCTGCCTCCGTGCCCGTTCCCGTCGCATCCGTACCGTCGTCGTCGCTCCGCACCGTGCTCATGCCCCGCTCGCCCACCCTGTCCTTGACCCGGTCATCCGGTCGCTCGCCATGTCCCGCCGTGCCCCGTCGCACGCCCCGTAGCGGGCGTCCCGCTCACCGCCCCGCCCCCAGTGGCAGCCGTGCGGTCAGCCGCCATACGCCGTTCTGCGCCGCGGCCGTCGCATTGCCGCCCAGCAGCCGGGCGCGCTCGCCGATCCCGCGCAGCCCGCGGCCGCCGCCCGTACGAGCCGCCGGGGCAGCGGCGTCCGCCGTGTCGTCCACCGTCTGCGCCGCCGTCAGCGGGTTCGTCATGTTCAGCGTCAACTCCAGCTTCGTGACGCTGAGTTGGAGCTGCACATGAACCGGGCCGGCGTGCCGCAGCGCGTTGCTGAGGCCCTCCTGCACGATCCGGTACGCCTCCCGCGAGACCACCGGCGGCAGCCCGGCGCAGCTCCCCTCGATCGTCGTCTCGACCTGCAGGCCCGCCGCGCGGGTGCGGTCGAGCAGGGCGTCCAGGCCGTCCAGGGTGGGTGCCGGAGTGGTCGGATTGGCGCCGTCCTCCTCGCGCAACAGCCCCAGTACGGTGTCCAGTTCCGCGACCGCCTCGCGGGTGGTCTCCTCGATGGCGGTCAGCGCCTGGCGGGCGAACTCCGGATCCGCGTCCAGGACCCGGCGGGCCGCGCTCGCCTGCAGGGTGACGGCGCTGAGCGCGTGCCCCACGGAGTCGTGCAGCTCGCGGGCCAGCCGGTTGCGGGAGGCCAGATCGGCGGCTCGGCGCTCGGCCGCGGCCAGCCGGTCGGCGGGTGTCGGCCCCAGCAGCGCCGGTGCGCAGCGCGCCTGAACCGCCCCGCAGATCTGTACGGTCGTGAGCAGCACCACCACCAGCGCGATCCCGGACACCGGACCGAGCCAGCCGTTGAACTGTTCGGAGAAGCCGATCCTGCTGGAGCGCAGGGACGTGGAGAACGGCGACAGCATCAGCACCACCACGGCGGGTGGCATGGCGAGCGTCATGCCGCTGACGATTCCGCCGGTGAACAGATGCAGGGTGAACCATGTGGCGGTGCGCCGGCGGACCTCCCAGGACGCCGTGGCCACGGTGTCCGGCCCGTCGTCCGCCAGCCCGCAGAGCGCCCTGGCGGTGACCGTCTCCACGATCCTCACGACGGGGAAGAGGACGGTGACCGCGCTGAACCAGGCGACGGGGAGGGCCGCACCGAACGCCTTGTACCAGTCCGGGTCGGTCAGCAGGCCGGGCGTGGCACCGAGCACCGCCAGAAAGACCGACATCAGCAGGAAGTACGGCATCAACAGCGCGCCGCCCAGCACCATATGGATCCAGCGCCGGGCAAAGACTCCCGCCCATGCACGTACCGCGGCTATCCGTATGGCGGTTATGCGTACCGCGGTTATGCGCATCGCGCCTCTCCGCACCGGGCTGCCTCACGCTCGGCGAAGAAGTGGGCACCGGCGACTGCCACAAGCATCCCGACGATCATCTGCACAGAGTAGGTCACGCTCAACAGGGGGCTGGGCAGCATCGGATCGCCTGCCCTGGCCGAGAGCGTGGTGAATGTCATCCAGCCGCCCCAGCAGGCCAGTGCGCCCGAGCCGATCCAGGCGGCGGCCAGCGGCAGCAGCAGCGGTACGCGGCGGCCGCGCCCGTAACCGAGCATCAGCGCCCCGGCCGCCGCGAGCGCCGCGAACAGGACGTAACCGGCATCGTTCAGGCGGGAGTTGAGATCCTGCGCCGCGGCCCGCGCGGGGTTCAGGCCGGCCGTGCTGCCGGCCGCCCACAGCAGATGTGTCACGGCGGGCAGCACCGCCAGTACGGCCACCGCGGCCGCGGACAGCCGGCGCGCGGACCGGGTGGGGCCGTCGGGGAGCGTACCGACGCGGCCGCGCCACAGATGGCCCCAGCGTTCCCTCGCGTACAGCACGAACAGGGCGCCCAGGGTCAGCGCCTGCACGATGAAGCCGGTGTAGACGACGCTCCACACCCAGGGGGCGAGGAACCGGTCCGGGTCGCCGCCGAATCCGTCGCCGCCGGTGACGGCCCCACCCCCGTGGGAGCCGTCACGCAGCACCGAGGCCAGCGTCTGGACGGGGAAGACCACGACGATCGGCGCGAGCAGGCCGGTCGCGCACCACATGGGCAGCACCAGCAGCCAGGCCGGCACCCGCCGACCCCAGGGCCGGGTCAGCAAGAACGCCAGGATGATCACCGCGGCGTCCATCAGCACGGTGAGCCCGTTCATAGCCATCAAGGAGTCGCCGCCCTGGCGTAGCGGGCTCCCCTCGGGGATGCCGATACGGCCTCCCGCGATCCAGGCGATCTTGAGCGAGAGGTAAGGGATGCAGGCGGCCAGGGCGGTCGCCCGCAGAACGGAGCGGGTGCGCTGCGGGGTCATGCGACCAGACTTCCGGTGTCCCGCCCCGGCCGCCTCGCCCCTGAAGACGATCCGCCTCCGCCGGACGGGGGAGCCGAACGACGGAGGCGGAGGAGAGGCCCGCGGTGCCGCGGCGCCGAACCGCGGGTCAGAGGCGCCGGGTGGCCAGCGTCAGCCGGTCCCGCGCGTCGAACAGCGCGTCCTTGATCATCTGCTCATGGTCCGGGGTCAGCCGGGCCACCGGCACCGAGCAGCTGATCGCGTCCCGCGCCGGGGTGCGGTACGGGATCGCCACGCCGAAGCAGCGCAGGCCCAGGGTGTTCTCCTCGCGGTCCACCGCATAGCCCTGCTCGCGCACCGCGTGCAGCTCCTCGATCAGCTGCTCGCGGTCGGTGATGGTGTGCTCGGTCAGCGCCGCGAGCGTGGGCGGCAGCATCGCGCGGACCTGGTCGTCGGTGTACGTGGCGAGCAGAGCCTTGCCCAGCGAGGTGGAGTGCGCGGGCAGCCGGCGGCCGACCCGGGTGAAGGGCCGCAGATAGTGCTGGGACTGGCGGGTGGCGAGATAGACGACGTTGACGCCGTCCAGCCGTGCGAGGTGGATGGTCTCGGTGGTGTCGTCAGAGAGCCGGTCCAGCGTCGGGCGGGCGGCGGCCACCACTTCGTCGCCGTCGATGTACGACGTGCCGACCAGCAGGGCCCGGACGCCGATGCCGTAGCGCGTGCCGGTGGCGTCCGTCTCGACCCAGCCCAGGTCGACGAGGGTGCGCAGCAGCATGTAGAGGCTGGACTTCGGATAGCCGACGGCTTCCTGGACGGAGGCCAGGCTGTGCATGCCGGGGCTGCCCGCGAAGTACTCCAGCAGCTCCACCGTCCGCACCGCGGACTTGACCTGCGATCCACCGGTATCGGCAGTTGACATCGCCCTTGACCCCTCTGCTCGGACAGCCATAGAGTCCCATTTGTTCATGATCCGGGACGACGTTCAGCATATCGAACGCCGTCCGGTGTACTGCAAGACTCGTACGTCTCAGCAATCCTCGGTACGACTCAGTTCTCGGTACGACTCGGTACGGCATCGCCCGGGAGGAATGCACGGTGGCAGCAGCGGCAGCACCAGTCTGGAGTGTCGACCCCCGAACCGGGAAGCCACGCGAGCAGGTTGCGGTGGAGGCCACAGCGGCCGAGGTGGACGCGGCGGTACGCGCGGCACACGCCGCCCGTGCCTCGCTCGCCGACCGCGCCGTACGCACCGCCCTCCTGCGCCGCGCCGCCGACCTGCTCGACGAGGCGGGCGACCAGGTCATCGAGGCCGCCGACGCCGAGACCGCACTCGGTCCCGGCCGGCTCACCGGTGAACTGGGCCGCACCACCTACCAGTTGCGGACGTTCGCGGACATCGTGGCCGAGGGCGCGTTCCTCGACGTACGCATCGACCACGCCGACCCCGCCCTCGCCCCGCCGCGCCCCGACCTGCGCCGCTACAAGATCCCGCTCGGTCCCGTAGCCGTGTACTCCGCCAGCAACTTCCCGCTGGCCTTCTCCGTACCCGGCGGCGACACCGCCAGTGCCCTCGCGGCCGGCTGCCCCGTCGTCGTCAAGGTGCACCCCGACCACCCCGCCACCTCCGAACTCTGCGCCGCGCTGCTGCGCCGCGCAGCCACCGACGTCGGCCTGCCCCAGGGTGTGCTGAGCCTGGTGCACGGCTTCCAGGCCGGCATCGACCTGGTGCGCCACCCGCTGATCACCGCCGCCGGGTTCACCGGCTCGGTGCGCGGCGGCCGTGCCCTGTACGACGCGGCCGCGGCCCGTCCGCACCCCATCCCCTTCCACGGCGAACTGGGCAGCCTCAACCCCGTCGTGGTCACCGAGGCGGCGGCCGGCGAACGCGCCGAGCAGATCGGCGCCGGACTCGCGGCCTCGATGACGCTCGGCGTCGGCCAGTTCTGCGTCAAGCCGGGACTCGTCCTGGCACCGGAGGGCGAGGCGGGCGACCGGCTGCTCACGTCCCTCACCGCCGCCGTCAGCGACACCGAGCCGGGCGTTCTGCTCGACCACCGGATGCGGGACGCGTTCCTCGACGGCGTCCGCACCCGCGCCGAACTCCCCGACGTCCAGGTCCCGGTGACCCCCGGCGCGGGCGGCGAGCACACCGTCAGCGCGGGCTTCCTCGCCGTCCCCGCCGCCCGCCTCGCCGCCGAAGGGCCGCACGACGTCCTCCTGGAGGAGTGCTTCGGCCCGGTGACCGTCCTCGCCCGCTACGCCGACGAGGCCGAGATCGTCGCCGTGCTCGCCCGGCTCCCCGGCAACCTCACCGCGACGCTCCAGCTCAGCGAAGCGGAGAGCGCCGGAACCGACGAGGAGGGACGCGACACCGGTGGCGCTGGGCACGGCAGCGACGGCGCCGGCCTAGGCGCCGGTGGCGCTGGGCATGGTGGCGACGGCGCCGGCCTAGGTGCCCGGCTGTTGTCCGGCCTCACCCCGCTCGCCGGACGCGTCGTCGTCAACGGCTGGCCGACCGGCGTCGCGGTCGCCCCCGCCCAGCACCACGGCGGCCCCTACCCGGCCACCACCTCCACTTCCACCTCCGTCGGCGGCACCGCCGTCGAACGCTGGCTGCGCCCGGTCGCCTACCAGGACACCCCGCCCGCGCTGCTCCCGCCCGAGCTCCGCGAGGACAACCCGCTCGGCCTGCCACGCCAGGTCGACGGCCGCGCCGAGGGCGCGTAGCGGCACCGTGCGCACCGCCACCACCACCGGCCCCGGCCTCCAGGTCCGCGCTGCCACCCCCGCCGACCTGGAGGCGATCGCCGCCCTGCACACCCGCGCCCGCGCCGCGTACGCCCGCAACCGGGTCCCGGACGCCCCCTTCGACGCCCCGGCGGAACACGCCCGCCGACGCGCCGCCTGGGAACGCGTCCTGAGCCGGGACACCCCCACCCTCTGCGCCGTACGCCACGGCACGGTGATCGGCGCCGCCTCCTACCGCGCGCGCCGGTCCGGGGCCCGGGACGCGGCTCCGGGCACCGTCGAACTCCATCAGCTACACGTCGACCCCGGCCACTGGGGCACCGGCGTCGGCCGTGCCCTGCACACCGCGTGCCTGCACGCCTGGCGCGCGGCCGGCCACTCCCGGGCCGTCCTCGAAGTGCTCTGGCACAACCACCGCGCCCGCACCTTCTACACCGGCCTCGGCTGGCGGCCCGACCCGGACCGCCGCCCCGCCCCCGACGCCACCCACCTCACTCTGGTGCTGCCCCTGGACGCGTACGTCCCTCCCGCCGGGCAATGATCTGCAACCGCTCGGCGGTGCGCCCGTCCAGCGTCGCGACCGAGCCCACCCGCTCCCGCACCACCGAGAACCCCGCCTCGCGCACCAGTCCCCGCAGCCGCTCCGGCGCATGATGACGGAACACCCCGCCGTCAGGCGTCTCGAACACCCCATACGTGCCGTGCTGCTGGGCGAACCGCCCGTACAACTCCTGGTGGTACGCATCGTCCTGCAACGGCACATCGCTCAGATACAGCACCCCGCCCGGCCGCACCAGCCGCCCCAGCTCCGCGATGATTGCCGACTGCGCGGCGTCCTCCGGAACGCACGTCAGCACCGCGAACAGCAGCGCCGCATCGAACGCCGCGTCCTCGAACGGCAACGGGAACTCCGCGCACCGCATCAGATCCAGCCCGGGGTGCTCCCGCCGCCCACGGGCGATCAGCGCCGCCGAGACATCCACCCCACGCACCGCGCCGTACCCGAGTTTCACCAGCTCGGCCGTCAACCGCCCGTACCCGCACCCGTAGTCCAGCACCAGGGCGGTACGCGGCAGATATCCGTCCAGCAATTCCGGATCGAGCGGATGGGTGAAGGTCTTGGCGGAACCGGTCGTTTCCCAGAAGCCGAGAAGGTCCTGTGACGAAGTCATGCCGGGACCGTACCCAGAAATCGGCGTGCCGCTCGATCGACGCGTTATGTCCGCATCCTTATGCCTGCCGCCTTATACCCGCCGGTTTATGTCCGTCACGTCATGCCTGCCCCGTCTCGAAGCGGGTCACCTTGCCGTCCTGCACGGTGAACCGCCAGCGGGTGCTCATATCGCCCCAGGTGTCATTGCTGTAGCGGGCCAGCAGTGAAAGCCCGTTGTCGGTCTCCGACTCCACTTCCATATGGCCGTGCGAGGAGAAGATCTCCTGTTCGCTCCACCGGGCCAGATCGCGGTCGGCGCCGTCGTCGGACATCGTCGCATCCGGCATCAGAGCGGCCTTGAAAGCGCCGCGGTCATTGGCATTGAGGGCGGTGACAAAGGCGCGCACGGCGGGGTTGCTCAGACTGTTGGCGGGAATGCTCACAGCAATTTCCTTCAATGTCGGGACACTGAGATGCCGAGGCCCGGCAGCATATTTTCCCGACGAGCTCGCACAGGGGACCGGCGGCGTGTCGAGCGCGCCGCGGCGGCAGGACGCGAAGCTCGGCGACAGAGGAATAGCGGGCAGCTCCCGGAGGTTCCGCAGAGGTAATCCACCCGAAGCCCGCCGAAGCCCGAAGCCCGAAGCCCGAAGAGAGTCAGTCATCCATGCGCGTCGAAATCTGGTCCGACATCGCCTGCCCCTGGTGCTACATCGGCAAGGCCCGCTTTGAAGCCGGGCTTGCCGGGTTCGCGTACCGGGACGACGTCGAGGTGGTGCACCGGTCCTTCGAGCTGGATCCGAAGGCGCCGGCCGCCACCGATGTGCCGGTGCTGGAGATGCTGGCGGCGAAGTACGGCGTGAGCCGTGAGCAGGCGGAGGGCATGGAGGCCCGGGTCGCGGAGGCGGCGGCCGGGGAAGGACTGGAGTACCGGTCCGACCGGATTCACGGGAACACCTTTGATCTGCACCGGCTGCTGCACCTCGGTAAGGAACACGGGGTTCAGGACGCGCTGCTCGATGCGTTTTACCGGGCCAATTTCGCGGAGGCGCGGACGCTCGGGGACCCCGGGGTTCTGAGCGACACAGCCGTCCATGCCGGAGTGCCGGCCGACGAGGTCCGGCGGGTGCTGGCCGATCCCGGTGCGTACGCGGAGGAGGTGCGTGCCGATGAGCGGGAGGCCGCGGAGCTGGGTGCCACCGGAGTGCCGTTCTTTGTCATCGACCGGCGGTACGGCATCTCCGGCGGGCAGCCCGCGGAGGTTTTCCGGCAGGCGCTGGAGCGGGCCCACGCGGACGGCGCCGGCACCCTTGTCCAGGGTGCGCCGGCCGGTGATGCTGAGGTCTGCGGGGACGACGGCTGCGCGGTGCCGGGGATGTGAGGGCGCGTCGGCCCACCCGTAACCCCTCCGACCAGCGCGGATAAGGGATGCTTGCGGGGCCGCGAAGCAAATTCCCGATGGACGGGGCACCGATCGCCCAGCACAGTGGGGGCATGCAGCGACGTGAGCTACGCAAACCACTGGGCGGGGCCGAATTCGCGCCCGATACGACCTATCTGAACTCCGCCTCCAGCGGACTCCTCCCCGCACGCACCGCCGCCGCCCTGCGCGCGGCCATCGACGAATCCGCCTCCCACGGCACCATGGGCCGCGACTACTTCGGCCCCGCCGCGGCCTCCCGGGCCGCCTTCGCACGGCTGCTGGGCCTCCCCGAGGAGCGGGTGGCGATCGGCAGTTCGGTCGCGGTGCAGGCCGCGTTCGTCGCCGGCACGCTCCCGCCGGGCGCCGAAGTGCTGGTCCCCGAGGGCGACTTCAGCTCTCTGGTCAATCCGCTCGCCATCCGGCCCGGCATCACACTGCGCACCGCGCCGCTGGAGGACCTCGCCGAGGCGGTGCGTCCCGGCACGGCGCTGGTCGCGTTCAGCGCCGTGCAGTCGAGGGACGGCCGGATCGCCGACATGGCGGCGGTACAGGAGGCCGCGCGGGCTCACGGTGCGCGTACCTTCCTCGACATCACGCAGGCCGCCGGCTGGCTGCCGCTGAGCGTCGCCGGCTTCGACTATGTCGCCTGCGGGGCCTTCAAATGGCTGCTGTGCCCGCGCGGCGCCACCTTCATGGCGTTCGGCGGGGACGGCGACGAGGGCGGCGCCGCGGCCTGGCCGGCCGCGCTGCACTCGGGCTGGGTGGCCGGTGAGGACCCTTACGAGTCCTGCTACGGACCGATCCGGCAGTCGGCCGCCACCGCCCGGCGCTTCGACGAACCGCACGCCCACTTCTCGTACGTCGGAGCCCAGCACTCCCTCGCGCTCCTCGACGAGATCGGGGTCGCCGCCATCCACGCCCACAACACCGCGCTCGCCGACCACTACCGGGCCGGTCTGGCCGAGCTCGGACTCTCCCCCGTTCCGGCGCCCGGCTCGGCGATCGTCTCCGCCCCCGGGCTCGCCGACGTGGAGAGCCGGCTGGCCGAGGCGGGCGTACGGGTCGCGATGCGTGACGGGCAGCTGCGCGCGGCCTTCCACCTCTACAACTCCACGGACGACGTGGACCGGTTGCTGGAGTTGCTCCGCCCCTAGGCCGACAGGGCCTAGACCCCGCGCGACCGGCGGCGGGTTCGCCAAGTGTCGTGGCGTCGCTTTCCGTGCTCTGCTGGAAGGGGCCGGTCTTCCGGTACGGGATCGCCTTGTGTGCGGAACGGCGGGAGGGCCGCCATGTTGCACGTCCGTCTCGCGGCGCCGGCACCCGCCCGACCCGTGAACCTGCTGCCGAAGCGTGAGCTGGCGGTGGCGTGGACGCTGATGGTGCTGCTCGCGGTGCCGGCATGGGTGCTCACCGCCGGTCAGGCGGACGCCATGGGCAGCGAGCCGGGGACGATGGGCCTGGCGCTGCCGCTGTTTCTGGTGCTGTGGCTGGTCATGATGGTGGCGATGATGTTCCCGTCGGTGGCACCGGTGGCCATCACCTGGGTGCGGGCGATCGGCCGCCGCACCGGCGGGCTCACCAGGGCGGGCCGGATCGCCCAGTTCGCCGGGGGCTATCTGCTGGTCTGGACCGGATTCGGGGTTCTTGTCTACGGCGTGCTGGCGGCGACCGGCCCGCTGGTGGCCGAGAGCCCGGACGTGGGGCGCTGGATCGGAGCGGTGGCATTCCTGCTCGCGGGAGTACAGCAGCTCAGCCCCCTCAAGCGGATCTGTCTGCGGCATTGCCGCGACCCCCTGGGCCAGCTCGCCCGGTACGCGCGCTTCCGGCCATGGGCCCGTGACCTGCGGGTGGGGGCGCACCACGGGCTCTACTGCCTCGGCTGCTGCTGGGGCCTGATGATCGTTCTCATTCCGCTCGGCGTGATGAATGTGGCGGCGATGGCCGGGCTGGCCGCGGTGATCTTTCTGGAGAAGCTGTGGCGGCAGGGGCTCTGGCTCTCCTGGGCGGTCGGTCTGGCCTTTCTCGTCCTGGCCGGCCTTGCCCCGTTCCAGGACTGGCTGCTGCCCGGCCTCCAGACGGAGATGGACCCGATGACGCACCGGGCCGCAGGTGCATGATGGAAGGGAAGTCCCGCCGCAAGGGAAGTCCCGCCGCACCGCCGGTCGCCGCGCGAAAGAGCGTCGGCCCCAGGCACAGACCGCCGGCCCTCACTGCCGTGCCGCCAACACCGGACCCGCCGGGTGCGGGGCGTGAGGAGGCGCAGCGATGACCGAATCAGTGACCACCGTTCCGGCATGGCACGTTGCCGGCGACTGGTTCGACACATGCAAGTGCGACATCCCCTGCCCGTGTTCGTTCGCCCAGCCACCCACCTACGGCGATTGCGAAGGCGTACTGGTCTGGCACATCCGCGAGGGTCACTACGGCGATGTGCGGCTGGACGGCCTCAACGTGCTGATGCTGGCGTCGTTCGTGGGCAATGTGTGGGGCGAGCACTCCGATGCGTATGCCGCGGTCTTTCTCGACGAGCGCGCGGACGACGCGCAGCGCGCGGCCATGGAGATGATCTTCGGTGGACAGGCCGGCAGCTGGCCCGCCGAGCTGGTCGCCATACTGGGACCCGAGATGCGGGGCATGGCCGTCGCCCCCATCGAAGTGGAGATCGACGGGGACCTGGGGTCCTGGCGGGCGGCGATCCCCGGCAAGGTCGAGGCGCGCGCGGAGGCGCTCACCGGGCCGACGACGCCGGACGGCGCGCGGGTTCAGACGACCAACCTGCCGGGGTCGGAGACGGGCCCCGGCCAGGTCGCGACGTGGGGCCGGGCCACCACCGACCGAGCGGACGCCTTCGGGTTCACCTGGAGCCGGGAAGGCCGGTCCAGCAAACACATCACCTTCGACTGGGCCGGACCGGAGTAGCGTCCGGCCCCTCGCACGGCCGGCCGTCCGGCGGGAATGCCGGGGCCGTGCGGGTTGCTGATCCCATGGCCAACGTTCAGCTCAGTATGTGAGTTGACGCCCCGTTGACCAGTCGAGAGGCCATCAGTGACCACCGCGTTCGACCCCGTAGATCTCGCCGGCACCCCGCTCGCCAACCGCATCGTCATGGCACCGATGACGCGGAACCGCGCCACCGCCGAGGGCGTCCCCACCCCGTCTATGGTCCGCTACTACACCCAGCGGGCCTCGGCCGGGCTCATCATCACCGAGGCCGCCCAGACCGCCGCCGTCGGCCGCGGCTACCCGCTGACCCCCGGGCTGCACACCGCCGAGCAGACCGCCGGCTGGCGCGCGGTCACCGACTCCGTGCACGCCGCGGGCGGCAAGATCTTCGCCCAGCTGTGGCACGGGGGCCGGATCGGCCACCCGGTGCTGCTGCCCGACGGCCTGGTGCCCGTCGCGCCCTCCGCGGTCGCCGCGGCCGGGCAGGGCTTCACCCAGGAGGGCCTGAAGGACTTCGTCACACCGCGCGAGCTGACCGGCGAGGAGATAGCCGAGACCATCACCGGGTTCGCGGCCGCGGCCCGTAACGCCATCGAGGCCGGGTTCGACGGGGTGGAGATCCACGGCGCCAACGGCTATCTGGTCCACCAGTTCCTGGCGCCCAACGCCAATCTGCGCACCGACGAGTGGGGCGGCTCCGACGAGGCCCGCGCCCGCTTCGCCATCGAGGTCGTCAAGGCCGTCGCCGCCGAGATCGGCGCGCACCGCACCAGCCTGCGGATCTCGCCCGGCAACACCTTCAACGACATCTCCGAACCCGCGCCCGAGGCCGCCTACACCGCCCTGGTCGAGGCCATCGCCCCGTTGGGCCTGGCCTATCTGCACACCTGCGATGTGCGCGACACGGAGCTGCTGGCCCGGCTGCGCAAGCGCTTCGGCGGCACCTTCCTGCTCAACCCGGCCACCGACGGCCGGCCCACCGGCCTTGAGGAGCTCCCGCTCGTCGAGGCGGGCGAGGCCGATCTGCTGGCGTACGGCGCGCTGTTCCTCGCCAACCCCGACCTGCCCGAGCGGCTGGCGGCCGGCGGCCCGTTCAACACGCCGGACCGCACGAGCTTCTACGGGGGCGATGACTCCGGGTACATCGACTATCCGACCCTGGACGCCTGAGTGACGGGGAGGGGGAGAGCGGTCCGAACGCACGGCGCGGCCGCCGCACAGTCCCTGCTGTGC
>NZ_JBFAIP010000033.1:0-69344 GCF_040654775.1 Streptomyces sp. NPDC050636 | reverse complement strand
AACGGGAGGGGCCGGACCGCAGGACGGAGTCCGGAGGTCCGGAACCGCACCCGACAGCCCCGCGCAGCGGCAACAGCCCGCCGCAGGCGCAACGGCGAGCAACCACCACGGCGGGACAGCCAAAAACGCGGCCCAGGCAAAGCGCAGCGGCCCGCCCCGCCGCAAACACAACGGCGGGACAGCCGACAACGGTGGGAACCAAGCCGGTTACCCCACGGGAACCCCCGCCTCCAAGTGCAGCGGGCAGCCCTGTTCGCGGGCGCGCAGCGCCCAGCGCAGCCGGTTCCAGCGCACCGGCGGCAGCATGTGCTCGGCCTCGGCCTCGGTGACGAAGCGCCATTCGCGCAGCTCCGCACCGGGCAGCAGCAGCTGCCGGATGCGGTCGCCGGTCAGCGTGCCGCCGTCGAAGAGCAGCCGGAGGCCGCCGAAGCCGGGCGGTTTGGGAGCTTCCCAGTCCAGCACCAGCAGTCGGGGCGCCCGCGTCAGTTCGATGCCCAGTTCCTCGGCGACCTCGCGTACTCCGGCGCGGGCGGGCGCCTCGCCGGGTTCCACGATGCCGCCGGGGAATTCCCAGCCGGCCTTGTACGTGGGGTCGACGAGCAGTACCCGGTCCTGGTCGTCGAAGAGCAGTACGCCGGCCGCGAGGGTCTCCGCGGTCGGTTCGGGAGTCTGCACGATGTCGCAGGAGCCGGCGCCGGTCCGTACGGCTTCGGCGACCTGTTCCGCGGTCTGCCGGGGCGTCAGCCGGCTGGTGTCGACGACATGCGCGTCGCCCCGGATCCAGTCGAGTGCGTCGGCGTACGGTCCGAGGTGCTCCAGGCCCCACTGGCGGACCGACTCGTTGGCCTCGGAGTTTCCCGGTATCTCCTCCCGTCCTGCTATCCGCGCACGCAGGATCGTTTCCTCCGCGTGCAGCAGGACATGCCGTACGGGAATCCGGCGGGCCGCGAGGCAGCCGAAGATCTCGTCGCGGTACTCCTGGCGCAGCAGGGTCATCGGCGTGACCAGGGGGCCCGGCACCTCGGTGAGCAGCGCCGCGGCGGTGTCGACGACCAAACGACGCCAGGACGGCAGGTCCTGATAGTCGTCGATCTCCTCAAGGCGCTTGGCCGGCAGCATCAACCGCAGCCCGTGGCCGAGGAGTTCGGGGTCGTAGAGCGTGCTTCCGGGAAGCAGGTCGAGCAGTTCATGAGCCGCAGTGGTCTTGCCCGCACCGAACGTGCCGTTCAGCCAGACGATCACGGTTTCCCCTCTTCCCTAGACCCAGGTGAGTTGCCCGCAACACCCTGCCACGGAAACGCTCGGGGCCACGGGCCTCGCGCGCGGCCGGGAACGGCGCACATTCGGCTGCCGGCCCGACCAAGGGGACTTCACAGCCCCCCGTGGACGCACCGATCGCGAAATACACCACGGGGAGGATGCCGGTCGTCTCATCCCCCGCCGCGAAACCCCGGCAACCAAGCGCTCCCCAGCCCCTCCAGTACCGAAACCCCCACCCGCATACGGACCTTCCGATGTCGGTCTTCCGGCTGGCGAGGGCGCGGAGAACGCATATGACGGCGGCGCATCGGACGGTCAACGGCGGGCCGGCCGCCCCTTCCAGCGCCGCGCCCCTCAGCAGCGTCCGGCAGGACATCCGACGTCCTGCCGCTTCCCCCTATTGCCTGAGCCGCCCAACGTTGACCGGACCACATCCCCCTCCTCAGAGATGGAACCAAACAGAACCGAACGCAAGTGATGGGATCACGCTCCGAACGGCGGGGCGAGTCAAGGGTTTTGGCAGGAGAAGGAACAACCGTCACCACTCCTCTTCCAACAGACTTCAACAAGCCCTACCGTAAACACTCGCCAGTGACAGGTACCCGATCCCCCACACCTCTCGCGAGGACGGAGGACGCGAATCATGCGCGTTCATATCCGCACCACCCACCGGCGAGATCACCGAAGAATCGTCGGAGCGCTGTCCGTCGCACTGCTCTGCACGGCGGGGGTGACCGCCCTGCCCGCCGCGGCCCGTACGCCCGAGGTCCCGGGCCCCTCGGATACCGCCCGCACCACCGGCACCACCGACGCACCACGGCCGCCCGAGGCGCCGCGGCTTCCCGACGGGCTCGCCAAGACACCCCCGATGGGATTCAACAACTGGAACTCCACACACTGCCGGGCGGAGTTCGACGAAGAGATGGTCAAGGGCATCGCCGATCTCTTCATCAGCAAGGGCCTCAAGGACGCGGGCTATCAGTACGTCAATCTCGACGACTGCTGGGCGCTGCCCGAACGGGACGGAAACGGCAAGCTCGTACCCGATCCGCAGCGCTTCCCGAACGGCATCAAGTCCGTCGCCGACTATGTCCACTCCAAGGGCCTGAAGTTCGGCATCTATACGAGCGCGGGCACCAAGACCTGCAACGAGAACGGATTCCCCGGCGGGCTCGGCCATGAGAAGTCCGACGCCCAGCAGTTCGCCGATTGGGGCGTGGACTACCTCAAGTACGACAACTGCAACAACCAGGGTGTGGACGCGAAGCAGCGGTACCGCACCATGGGCGACGCACTCAAGGCCACCGGGCGGCCCATCGTCTACAGCATCTGCGAATGGGGCGAGAACAAGCCCTGGGAATGGGCGTCGGACGTAGGGCACCTGTGGCGCACGACCGGCGACATCAGCGACACATGGTCGAGCATGCTCTCGCTCCTGAAGCAGAATCTGCCGCTGGCGCCGTACGCGGGCCCCGGGCGCTGGAACGACCCGGACATGCTGGAGGTCGGCAACGGCGGCATGACGGACACCGAATACCGCAGCCATTTCTCCCTGTGGTCGATGATGTCCGCGCCGCTGCTGATCGGCTCCGATCTGCGCAAGGCGACCCCGGCGACGTTCGAGATCCTGGCCAACAAGGACATCATCGCCCTGGACCAGGACGGGCTGGGCAAGCAGGCCACGGTGGCGGCGTCCGAGTCCGGCCGCTGGACGATCGTCAAGGAACTGGCGAACGGTGACCGCGCGGTCGCGCTGTTCAACGAGACCGATCAGCCGCAGCGGATCACCACCACCGCCAAGGACGTGGGCCTCCCCCAGGCCGACGGCTACCGCCTGCGCGACCTGTGGCAGCACCGCGACTACCAGACCACCGGCACCATCTCCGCGACCGTCCCGGCACACGGCACCACCGTCTACCGGGCCACCGCCGACCCGCGCTGGGCCACCTACCCGCCGGCCGTCGAGACCGGCACCGACCGCGCACCGCTGATCGAGGCCGGCACCGCCGGCGGCCTCCGGACCACCGTCGGCAACCTGGGCGGCACCCCCGCCCGGAACGTCGCGGTCGCGCTCAAGGCCCCGCAGGACTGGCGGATCGAAGCCACCTCCCCCACGACGGCCCGCACACTCCTCAGCGGCAAGAAACTCATCACCGACTGGAAAATCACCGCGCCGGCCGGGACCGCACCCGGCGCCTACGCTCTCACGCTGACCGCCGACTACCGCTCACCGAGCGGAACACGGATCACCACGACACTGCCAGGCTCGGCCCATGTCGTGGTCCCGCCGCCGTCCGGCACCGCGTACGCCGCCGAGCTGCCCTGGCTCACCGCCACCAACGGCTGGGGCCCGGTCGAGAAGCACACCAGCGTCGGGGAGAGCGCGGCCGGTGACGGCAAACCGATCACCATCGGCGGCATGGGCTTCGCCAAGGGCCTGGGCGTGCACGCACCCAGCGAGGTGAGCTTCTACACGGGTGGCCGGTGCACCGCGTTCAACGCCCGGGCCGGTATCGACGACGAGTCCGGCGGCAAGGGATCGGCCGGCTTCGAGGTGTGGGCGGACGGCAAGCGGATCGCCGAGAGCGGCACGGTGACCGGCACGGACACCGCCGAGACGGTCACCGCCGCGATCTCCGGAGCCACCACCGTCCGCCTCGTCGTGACCGACGGCGGGGACGGCATGGACTACGACCACGCCGACTGGGGCGACGCCAGGTTCAGCTGCTGAGCGAGCAGTTGACGCCGGGAGTGCCACGATCCCGCGCGCCGGGTGGGCCCGCGTTTCCGCGCCCGCCCACCCGGCTCTCAGCAGGTACGCAGCCGGTCTCAGCAGGTACGCAGCCCCGGGATCGGCTGGTCGTTCTCGCCTCCCTTGATGTAGACGACGCTGATGTAGACACCGGAATTGCCACTGTCGTCATCGGTCTTGGCCCACCAGACGTTCGTCCACTCCCCATACGTCTCGCGGCGGCCCAGTTTGGCCTGGCAGTAGAAGTAGTTGGTGCCCATGTTGAGCGTGCCGACCTGCTGAAAGGACTCGGTGTACGAGGAGGCGGTGCGCCACACCTCGCAGTTGGCCTTACCGCCGCCGATGTCCGCACACGACGGGCTCTGGGTGGGGTCACCGCCGCCGCTGCCACCGGTGCTGGTGCCGCCGCTGCCGCCGCCGGACGTGCTGGTGCCGCCGCCCGAACCGCCGGAGGAACCGCCGCCGTCCGTGCCACCCGTGGCACCGCCCGCGTCCGTGCCACCGTCCTGATCGCCCGAACTTCCGCCCGCACCACCGGGCTTGGGGTCCTTCGAGGTCGCGCCGCCCGACGGCTTCTGCGACGCGGAGGCCGACGGGCTCGCCTTGCCCTTGCCGTCGTCCTTGCCGTCACCCTTGCCGGCCGATGCGCTGGGCCGGCCGGTCTTGTCCGGCTTCCCGGCCGGCTCCGCGGAATGCTGCCCACCCTCCGCGACGGTGTCGCCGGAGCCCCCGCTGACCAGCGCGT
The DNA here is from genome assembly GCF_040654775.1 of Streptomyces sp. NPDC050636. Lineage (NCBI taxonomy): Bacteria > Bacillati > Actinomycetota > Actinomycetes > Kitasatosporales > Streptomycetaceae > Streptomyces > Streptomyces sp. NPDC050636. The sequence goes on along the minus strand of NZ_JBFAIP010000033.1, from coordinate 64,587 downwards.
ACGTCACGCCGCCGCCGGTCGCGAGTACGGCGAGCACCGCCGCCACGGCGAGCACCACGCGACTACGACGGCGGGCGGGCAGCCGTGCGGTGTCCCTCTCGGACGGGTCCCCCAGACGCGGGTAGGCGCCCGTACTTCCCACGGGCGGACCGCTCACCACACCGGGCGGGTCGTATCCGGGGCCGATGACCGAGGCGCTTGTCGGGGAGTCGGCAGAGCTGAGGGGATCGGCTGATCTGGGGACGTTTGCGGGCGAGCCAGTGGGCGGCTGTCCTACGGCTGCGGACGGGGCGACGTCGTGCTGACCGGCCGGCGCTTGATGCTGGGCGGGCGCCGGGGCGGGCGCGGGCGCCTGCCGGGTCGCCGGGGCACCCTGGGAGCCCGGACCGGACAGCCAACTGGCCGGTGGCGCCCCTGCGTTGACCGGAGCGGCGGGCCCGGCACCGGCCGCGGCGCCCGCCTGAGGACCAGGCGTCTGAGGGCCTACCGCCGGCTGATCGGCCGGCTGACCGGCCGCCTGCGTCGGGGCGATCGCCCTGATATCCGTCGCGGTGGGCAGATACGGCGTGCCGGGCGTCGGCGTCACCGCCGGCTCCCGGCCCTCGGCCACCGCCTCCAGCAGGCTCCGCGCCTCGGCGGCGGACGGCCGGTCGGCCGGGTTCTTGGCCATCAGGGCGTGCAGCACGGGGGTCAGCGGCCCGGCGCGCTGCGGCTCGGGCAGCGGTTCGGTGACGATCGCGGTGAGCGTCGACCACACCGACGTACGGCGGAACGGCGCGCCGCCGCCCTCGACTGCCGCGTACAGCGTCATGCCCAGCGACCAGATGTCCGAGGCCGGCGTCGGGTCCTGGCCCTGCGCCCGCTCGGGCGGCAGATAGTCGAGCGAGCCGACCAGTTCGCCGCTGCGGGTGATGTTCGTGGTCGCGCCGTCGCCCGGGGCCTCGATGCTGGCGATGCCGAAGTCGGTCAGCACCACCCGGCCGCTGCTGTCCAGCAGCACATTGCCCGGCTTCACATCGCGGTGCAGCACGCCCACCTGGTGGGCGGCGTCCAGCGCGTCCATGACGTGGCCGCCGATGCGGGCGATCTCCCGGGGGTCGAGGGTGCCGCGCTGTCCGATGGCGTCGTCCAGGGAAGGGCCGTCCACCAGCTCCATGACGATGACCGGCCGGCCGTCCTCGTCGATGACGTCATGGACGGTGATCACACCGGAGTGCCGGATTCGGGCCGCGGCCCGCGCCTCGCGCTGCATACGGGTGCGCAGATCGGCGAGTTCCGGGGCGGAGGCGTCGGTGTAGGCGCGCAGGACCTTCAACGCGACCTCGCGGCCGAGCACCTCGTCGACGGCCCGGCAGACCACACCCATACCGCCGCGGCCGATCCGGCCGGTCACGCGGTACCGGCCGCCGAGCAGCTGCCCGGTCAGATCGGCGTCGTTGCCACGCTTGGGACCGCTCGCGACGGCCGCGCCGGGTGCAGCGGGTGCAGCGGCTGCGCCGGATCCTCCCGATGCACCGCCTGCCTCGCCCGCACCACCGGCGCCACCATTCACACCGTCGCCCTGCGGCGCACCGTTCTGCGGCGGGCCGCCCTGCGTCCGGCCTTCGCTCGGCCGGGCTCCCTGCGTCGGGCCGCCCGCCTCCCCTGGACCGTTCACGCCGTTCGCCCCACGCGCCTCGCCCGCTCCGCGCTGCTCACGCTCCCCCGGTGTCACCGTCGCCGATCCCCTCGATGCCCGTACCGCTGCCCATGTGCCGTGGTCGGCAACAGCCTAAGGGGCGCACGGGGTCGGGTGGTGGCCTCAGGGTGCCGGGACGAAGGCATCGAGACGGGACTGTTGTGCGGCGGCCGCCGCAGCGCCCACCACCCCGGCATCCGTCCCCATTTGGGCGGGTACAACGGTCAGGTCCGCCACGAACGACAGCGTCGCGTAGTCGCGCAGGGCCGAGCGCAACGGCGCGAAGAGGATGTCTCCGGCGCCCGCGACTCCCCCGCCGATGACCGCGATATCGATTTCGACCAGGGTGGCGGTGGCGGCGATCCCGGCGGCCAGCGCCTGGGCGGCCCGTTCGAAGGAGCGTATGGCGACGGGATCGCCGGCGTGCGCCGAGGCGGCGACGGCGGCGGCGCTGGTGTCCCCGTCGGAGCCCGGCCGCCAGCCGTTCGCCAGCGCCCGGCGGGCGATGTTGGGGCCACTGGCGATCCGCTCGACGCAGCCGCGGGCGCCGCACGGGCACGGGTCGCCGTCGAGATCGACGCTGATGTGGCCGATGTGGCCGGCGTTCCCGGTGGGGCCCGGGTGCAGCCGGCCGTTGAGGACGAGTCCGCCGCCGACGCCGGTGGAGACCACCATGCACAGCGCGTTGGCATGACCGCGCGCGGCGCCCTGCCAGTGCTCGGCCGCGGTCATCGCGACGCCGTCGCCGACCAGCACCACCGGGCGGTCACCGACGAGCGCCCGCACCCCCGCCACGAGCGGGAAGTCGCGCCAGCCGGGGATGTTGACCGGGCTGACGGTGCCGGCCGAGGCGTCCACCGGGCCCGCACTGCCGATGCCGACCGCCGCCACCCGCGCCCAGTCGGGCCCCGCGGCCAGTTCGGCGACCACCTCGGCCACCGCGCGCATCACCGTCGCCCCGTCCTTGTCGGCGGGTGTGGGCCGCGCGGCCCGTACGGTCATCCTGCCGTTTCCGTCCACCAGAGCGCCGGCGATCTTGGTGCCGCCAATGTCCAGAGCTGCGCTGAGGTCCGTCTGCATCGGTGTGGAATCTCCTGGTGGGCCCGGGGACCGGGGGTGTCGTCCCGGCGTGAGAATGCCAGTCTTCCGTCAGTTGACAACGTTGTCTAGAGGCTATGCTCGACGCCACACCCGACGCCGACAGCAGATACCGCACCCGACGCCGACAGAAACAGGACCGCGCACCGTGACCGACACCGCCCGGGGCACCTCCCGCCGCTATGGCAGCCGGCCCACGATGAAGGATGTGGCGTCGCGCGCCGGGGTCGGCCTCAAGACGGTCTCGCGGGTGGTCAACGGCGAACCGGGCGTCACGCCCGACACCGAACGCCGCGTCCAGGAGGCCATCACCGCCCTGGGGTTCCGCCGCAACGACTCCGCCCGGATCCTGCGCAAGGGCCGCACGGCGAGCATCGGACTGGTGCTGGAGGATCTCGCCGACCCGTTCTACGGTCCGCTGAGCCGCGCCGTCGAGGAGGTCGCGCGCAGCCACGGCGCGCTGCTGATCAATGGTTCCAGCGCCGAGGACCCGGCCCGCGAACAGGAGTTGGTGCTTGCGCTGTGCGCCCGGCGGGTGGACGGGCTGGTCGTCATCCCGGCCGGTGACGACCACCGCTATCTGGAGCCGGAGATAGCGGCGGGTGTCGCGACCGTCTTCGTGGACCGCCCGGCCGGCCGGATCGACGCCGATGTCGTGCTCTCGGACAACTTCGGCGGCGCCCAGGAAGCGGTGGCCCATCTCATCGCGCACGGCCACCGCCGAATCGGCTTCATCGGCGACCAGCCGCGGATCCACACCGCGATGGAGCGGCTGCGCGGCTATCGCACCGCGATGACCGCCGCCGGCCTGCCCGTTGACGACTCCTGGGTGGCGCTGGGCTCCACCGAGCCGGAGCGCGTACGCTCCGCCGCCACCGCCATGCTGGATGCCCCCGAGCCGGTCACCGCGCTCTTCGCGGGCAACAACCGCGTCACCGTCACCGTCGTACGCGTCCTTGGCGAACGCCCGGACCCGGTCGCACTGGTGGGCTTCGACGACTTCGAGCTGGCCGATCTCGTCCGCCCCGCGATCACTGTCGTCGCCCAGGACGCGGCCCGCATGGGCCGCACGGCCGCCGGGCTCCTTTTCCGCCGCCTGGAGGGCATCAGCGAGCCGCCGCGCCGGGTGGAGATCCCGACCCGCCTGATCGCCCGTGGCTCGGGCGAGATCCGCCCGGCCGCGGACTGACCGGACGACCCGGCGGACGAACGAGCGGGCCGCCCGGCCGAGCGCCGACCGATCGGCCCGCGCCGAACCCCCCAGCGTCCGCGAACTTGTCAGCTTCCCCACGGCAGTTCACCCCGCCCTGGCCGCCTTGACCTCATCAGCTCCCCCTGCTGCCGGTCCTGAATCAACCCACCGCCATGCTCGCACGCGCCACTGACAACGCCGCCCCGTGCGCGGCGCAGCGCCGAGGGCGCGTCGTGCACGGGGCGGGCGGAAGCGGGCGAAGCCGACCCAACGCGTCGGCCGGCCGAACACATCGGCCGTCCGAACGCGTCGGCCGTCAAGCCATCAGGCGGTCAGGCCGTCAGCCCGTCTTCGTCGGGCGGCCGGCCAGTGCGTCCAGGTCCGCGCGGGTCAGGCCGGTGAGCCGGGCGACCTCGGCGACGTCCACGGCGCCGCAGTCGAGGCCGCGCAGCAGGTAGCCGCTGAGCGCCTTGGCGGTGGCGGGCTCGTCCATGACGTCGCCGCCGGCCTTGGCGACGTAGGCCGTGAGCCGGGCCGCGGCCTGCTCCAGGCCTTCACGGTAGAAGGCGTAGACCGCCGCGTAACGGGTGGGCAGATGGCCGGGGTGCATGTCCCACCCCTGGTAGTACGCACGGGCCAGCGACCGGCGGACGAGGCCGTGGTGCAGTCGCCAGGCGTCGTGGACCTGGGTCGTGGCGCCGACGGGGAGGACGTTGGTCGAGCCGTCGGAGAGGCGGACGCCGGTGCCGGCCGCGGCCACCTGCATCACGGCCTTGGCATGGTCGGCCACCGGGTGGTCGAGCGACTGGTGGGCGGCGCTGACGCCGCAGGAGGCGCTGTAGTCGAAGGTGCCGTAGTGCAGGGACGTGGCGCGGCCCTCGGCGGCCTCGATCATGCGGGCGACGGTGGCGCGTCCGTCGGCGCCCAGGATCGACTGGGTGGTCTCGATCTGGATCTCGAAGCCGATCCGGCCGCTCTCCAGGCCGCGGGCCTTCTCGAAGGCCTCCAGCAGCCGCACCATCGCGGTGACCTGCTCGGCGTAGGTCACCTTGGGGAGCGTCAGCACCAGGCCGTCGGGCAAGCCGCCGGCCTCCATCAGACCGGTGAGGAAGATGTCGAGTGTGCGGATGCCCCGGTCGCGGACGGCGGCCTCCATGCACTTCATGCGGATGCCCATGTAGGGGGCCGCGGTGCCGTCCTTGAACGCGGCGGCGACGAGTGCGGCGGCGCGGGCGGCGGCGGCGTCCTCCTCCGCGTCCGGGCGGGGGCCGTATCCGTCCTCGAAGTCGATGCGCAGGTCTTCGATCGGCTCGCGTTCCAGCTTGGCGCGGACGCGGTCGTACACGGGTGCGGCGAGTTCGTCGGGGATGCCGAGGACGGTGGCGAGTGCGCCGGCGTCGGGGGCGTGTTCGTCGAGGGCGGCGAGGGCCTGGTCACCCCAGGAGCGGATGGTGTCGGCGGCGAAGACATCGCCGGGGACGTAGACCGTGTGGACCGGCTGGCGGGTGCCGGGGTCGCCCGGGTAGCGCCGCGCCAGATCGGCGTCCACCTCGGCGAGTGCGGCTCCGATTCCCTCGCGTACGGTGTGCGCAAGGCTCGTCGCCACGGTCTCCTGCTGCCCCATTCGACACCCTCCTGGTGCTTACGCCCGCCTGTCGGGCGTTCTCCCTGTTCCCACTGTCTACTTTTCCGCTTAACGGAATCAACAATCCGTATAGTGAAGTTAACGGTGCCTGGTGGCGAGGTCAACACCCCTTCGCGCGAGGGGACGCAGGTCACGGACCCGTGGACGCGGTCTCATAACTCCGTGGCACACCGCGACCGGGACCGTCAGACTCGCCCTCATGACTTGGATCGCACCCCATATCGAGCGTCGAGAACTCCCGACGGTGGCCCCTGAACGGGAAATGCTTCAAGGCTGGCTCGACTGGCACCGGGACACCCTGCTCGCCAAATGCGCAGGGCTCACGCCCGACCAGCTCGTCGAGGCGAGCACCCCGCCGTCCAGCCTCACGCTGCTCGGCCTGGTGCGCCACCTGACCGACGTCGAACGCACCTGGTTCCGAGTGCGGTTCGCCGGTGAGCAGATCGGCGATCATTACTTCACCGAGGAGGACGTGGACGCCGATTTCCACGACATCGACCCCGCCGCCGCCGAGGCGAATGTCGCGGCCTTCCGCGCGGAGATCGAAGCGTGCGATGCGACAGTGGCCGACCGCGGGCTGGACGAGACCTTCCTCGCCCGGCAGGGCCGCACGCTGAGCCTGCGCTGGATCTACGTCCACATGATCGAGGAGTACGCCCGGCACAACGGCCATGCTGACCTGCTGCGCGAGCGGATAGACGGCGTGACGGAAGACTAGGAGCGCTAGCCTCTCCAAGATCACTTCCACACCCGGACACCAGGAGGCCCCGTGCCCGTCGTCGTCGCCACCATCAGGACCAAGCCCGGCCGCCGCGAGGACGTCCTCGCGGCGTTCCGCCGGCACACGCCCGCCGTGCATGCCGAGCCCGGCTGTCTGCTGTACGCCGTGCACGCCGGCGACGACCGGGTCACCGTCGTGGAGAACTGGGCCGACCAGGCCGCCCTCGACGCGCACTCGGCCGGCCCGGCGCTCGCCGCGCTCGGCGGGGAGATCGCCGAGGCGCTGGCCGCGCCGTTGGACGTCGCGGTGCTGGAGCCGGTGCCGGCCGGCGAGCCGGGCAAGGACAGACTGTCCCACACGTGAGCCGGAGCCCGTCGGAAGCGGCGGGCGCACGGCACGAGGCCCCGTACGCGCGGTGCGTACGGGGCCTCGTGCCGTTACGAGCCCAACGTCCTCAGCCCTTGCGGGTCTTGACCTCTTCGGTGAGCGACGGGACGACGTCGAACAGGTCGCCGACCACGCCGTAGTCGACCAGGTCGAAGATCGGCGCCTCGGCGTCCTTGTTGATGGCGACGATGGTCTTCGAGGTCTGCATACCGGCACGGTGCTGGATCGCGCCGGAGATGCCCGCCGCGATGTACAGCTGCGGCGAGACCGACTTACCGGTCTGGCCGACCTGGTTGGTGTGCGGGTACCAGCCGGCGTCCACCGCGGCACGCGAGGCGCCGACGGCCGCGCCGAGCGAGTCGGCGAGCGCCTCGATGACCGGGAAGTTCTCGGCGCCGTTGACGCCGCGGCCACCGGAGACCACGATCGCGGCCTCGGTCAGCTCCGGGCGGCCGGTCGACTCGCGCGGGGTGCGCGAGACGATCTTGGTGCCCTTGGAGGACTCGGCGATGGTCACCGCGAGCTGCTCGACCGCGCCGGCGGCCGGCGCGGCCTCCGGGGCGGCGGAGTTGGGCTTGACGGTGATGACCGGGGTGCCCTTGGAGACGCGGGACTTGGTGGTGAAGGACGCCGCGAAGACGGACTGCGTCGCCACCGGGCCCTCGTCGCCGGCCTCCAGGTCGACGGCGTCGGTGATGATGCCGGAGCCGATACGGACCGCGAGGCGGGCCGCGATCTCCTTGCCCTCCGCGGAGGACGGCAGCAGCACGGCGGCCGGGGAGACCGCGTCGTAGGCCGCCTGCAGCGCGTCGACCTTGGGGGCGACGAGGTACTCGGCGAACTCGGGCGCGTCGGCGGTCAGGATCTTGACCGCGCCGTGCTCGGCGAGCACCGACGCGGCGGTGTCGGCACCGGCACCGAGGTGCACGGCCACCGGCTCGCCGATGCGGCGGGCGAGGGTGAGCAGTTCGAGGGTGGGCTTGCGGACGGCGCCGTCCACGTGGTCGACGTAGACAAGGACTTCAGCCATGGGATGACTCTCCTGCGGAAAGAATGAGGGCGGTTGACGGGACGTGACGCCGGATCAGATGAACTTCTGACCCGCGAGGAACTCGGCGAGCTGCTTGCCGCCCTCGCCCTCGTCCTTGACGATCGTGCCCGCCGTACGGGCCGGGCGCTCGGTCGCGTCGTCGACCGCGGTCCAGGCGCCCTCCAGGCCGACCTCGTCCGCGTCGATGTCCAGGTCGTCCAGGTCCAGGGACTCCACCGGCTTCTTCTTCGCGGCCATGATGCCCTTGAAGGACGGGTAGCGCGCCTCACCGGACTGGTCCGTCACGGACACGACGGCCGGCAGCGCGGCCTCCAGCTGCTCGCTGGCGGTGTCACCGTCACGGCGGCCGGTCACCTTGCCATCGGCGACGGCGACCTCGGAGAGCTGGGTCACCTGGGGTACGTTCAGCCGCTCGGCGAGCAGCGCGGGCAGCACGCCCATGGTGCCGTCGGTGGAGGCCATACCGCAGACGACCAGGTCGTAGCCGGTCTTCTCAATGGCCTTGGCCAGCACGAGCGAGGTGCCCAGCGCGTCGGTGCCGTGCAGGTCGTCGTCCTCGACGTGGACGGCCTTGTCGGCACCCATCGACAGCGCCTTGCGGAGCGCGTCACCGGCGTCCTCGGGGCCGACGGTCAGGACCGTGATCTCCGCGTCGTCGGCCGCTTCCTTGATCTGCAGGGCCTGCTCGACGGCGTACTCGTCGAGCTCCGAGAGGAGGCCGTCCACGTCATCGCGGTCGACGGTCAGGTCCTCGGCGAAGTGCCGGTCGCCGGTGGCGTCGGGCACGTACTTCACACAGACAACGATCCTCAAGCTCACGCCGGCTCTCCTACCTGCTTCGTCTCTTCAGAACTGCCTTGTGCTGGCAGCATAGGCGCCTGTTGGGGCGGCTCCCGGTCGGTTGCGGATCCCCGCGCCGACGCTCATGTTACCCACCAGTACATCCAGTCTCGCGCCCCGAATCAAGGCTGTCGAAATGTGACCTTGCCAACGGCCCCGACCGGGGAACGACGAAGCTGTACGGGAACCTGTCAGTCCCGCAACGCGTTGAAGCGCCCCTGGTGATAGAGGAGCGGCCGGCCGGGACCCGCGGGGTCGCCGACGACGGGCTGGGCGAGCACGATCCGGTGGTCGCCGGCCGGAACCCGCGCCACGACCTTGCACACCAGCCAGGCCAGCACGCCGTCCAGGAGGGGCACGCCCTCGGGGCCCGTACGCCAGGAGGTGGCGGGGCCGAAGCGGTCCGCGCCGCTGCGCGCGAAGGTGGCGGCCAGCTCCTGCTGGTGCTCGCCGAGTATGTGGACGCCGACGTGCTCGGCCTCGGCGACGGCCGGCCAGCTGGAGGAGCCGGTGCCGATACCGAACGAGAGCAGCGGCGGGTCCGCGGCGACGGAGGTGAGAGAAGTGGCGGTGAAACCGACGGGGCGGGAGCCGTGCGCGGTGATCACCGAGACGCCCGCGGCGTGCTGCCGGAAGACGGAGCGCAGCAGATCAGGGGTGGCGGTGCGGGGCGTGCCGAGGTCGGGCGAGGCCGTCATGGAGTTGTCCTTCTGGTGTGGTGTACGAGACCGATCGGGGGCGCCGACAGCCGTACGACTGCCGGCAGCACTGATGTCTTCGCTGCTCACACGCTCGGACAACGCGCGCTGGCGGTCCGCAGAAGGTCCACATGCGCGCGTCCGTACAGAAGGGTTCCAGGCCGCATAACGTCAGACTGACGATGCGTGCCCCACAGCGTCAAGTGGCGCCCGCCATCTGGGAGATCAATCACGGACCGCGGCGCCCAATGCGGCGATGATGTCCGCCTTGCGTGGCTGGCCGGAGGCCCGGCGCACGATCGTGCCGGCCGCGTCGAGCACCAGCACCGTGGGCGTACGGAGGATGTTGAGGCTGCGTACGAGCTCCAGATGGTCCTCGGCGTCGATCTCGACATGCGCCACCCCGTCCACCATCTTCACGACCTCGGCGAGGGTGCGCCGGGTGGCGCGGCAGGGCTGGCAGAAGGCGCTGGAGAACTGCACGAGGGTGGCCCGCTCCCCCAGCTCCACGCCGATCTCGGCGGCGCCCAGCCGCTCTCCGTCGTCCCGCCCTCGCACTGTCAGCCTCCCGTTGCGGCGTTGCCGCAGCACGCCGAAGACGGTCGCCGCCGCCAGCACCGCGATACACACCATGAGTCCGGTCATCTCCGGATGCAGCGTTCATGAGACCGCAAGAATTCCCGGGGTTGGATCCGGCCCGGTCTGCGGAAGGGTGAAGGCATGAGCAATGACGGTATCGACGTACGGGGCCCGAGGTTCGGGGCGGCGCTGACCAGCGCCGTGCTGGCCGCCGTACTGATCAGTGGGAGCGGGTGGCTGCTGGCGTTCCAGGCGCTGGTCTTCGCCATCGGGGCGGGGGCCGGGGTCCAGCGGTCGCCCTACGCCTGGCTGTTCAAGGTGGCGGTGCGCCCGCGGCTGGCGCCGCCCACCGAATTCGAGGGCGCCGCGCCGCCGCGGTTCGCCCAGAGTGTCGGGTTGGTCTTCGCGGTGATCGGGCTGGTCGGCTATGCCGTGGGACCGGAATGGCTGGGTCTCGCGGCCACCGGCTGCGCGCTCGCGGCGGCCTTTCTCAATGCCTTCTTCGGATACTGCCTGGGGTGCGAGGTGTACCTTCTGCTGCGGAGAGCGAGCGGGTGAGGCGAGCACCGTGTGAGCCGCGCAGGACCCTTGAGCGAGCCCTGTGTGCGCCTTATGTGAGCCCTACGTGACGAGAATCTCCCGGTCGCGGTGGCCTGCGTGCTAGCCGCCGGGGCCGTGATCGGGCACGATCTCCCGGAGCCGCACACTTACGGCTGCGTAGGTTTCCGCCGGGAGAACCCTCCCCAGGCACAGAGAAGGGGTCCCCCGACATGCCAGAGCTCGTCTATCCGCCGGTGATCGGTGCCGCCCGCACCGTCTTCAAGGCGCTTGACCTCAAGTTCGACATAGCGGGGACGGACCACATCCCGCGCCGCGGCGGCGCGGTTCTGGTGAGCAATCACATCGGGTATCTGGATTTCGTCTTCGCCGGCCTGACCGCGCGGCCGGCCAAGCGGCTGGTGCGCTTCATGGCCAAGGAATCGGTTTTCCGGCACAAGGTGTCGGGGCCGCTGATGCGCGCCATGAAGCACATTCCCGTGGACCGTGCGCAGGGCATGCACGCCTATAAGCACGCGCTGACCGCGCTGCGTTCGGGTGAAATCATCGGGGTCTTCCCCGAGGCGACGATCTCCGAGTCCTTCACCCTCAAGAACTTCAAGTCGGGTGCGGCGCGGCTGGCACAGGAGGCCGGGGTGCCACTGCTGCCGGTGGCGCTGTGGGGCACCCAGCGGCTGTGGACCAAGGGCCACAAGCGCGATCTGGGCCGTAACCACTTCCCGATCACGATCCGGGTGGGCGAACCGTTGGAGGCCGATCCGGCCGAGCATGCCGAGAAGATCACCGACCGGCTGCGGGCCCGGGTGCAGGACCTCCTGGAGGCGGCGCAGCGCGCGTACCCCGTACGGCCCAAGGGTCCCGAGGACACCTGGTGGATGCCGGCCCACCTCGGCGGCACCGCTCCGGCGGCTCCCGGGGCACCTGCGTAAGGACCCTTATCGCTCGTCGTCGTCCCAGGAGCCGTCTCCCGACCGCTCCTGGGCGGCGATGATCTCGTCCCCGTGACTGGAGCGCCGGGCTGGTCGAGGGGGCGGCCACGGCGCTGCTGATCGGGCTGTGGGTGGGCGGTGCGGACCCGCGGGCGATGCTGCCGCCGAAGGCGTTCGCCTTCGGCGGCTGATCCGGCAGGCCTCAGGGCCGGGCCCAGACATCACCGATCTCGATGCGGGCCTCGGGGCAGGCCTTGTGCAGCGCCTCGGCGAGCTCGGCGGCCGCGGTCCCCAGTTCGCCGAGCGTCATCGGCTCCATGCGCTCCAGCAGGAACAGCGCGCTGGTGGACTCTTCGGTGAGCCGGGTGCGCACGCCCTGGCGCCAGTTCCAGCGGCGGCAGGTGACGCCCGCGTCGTCGCACCACACGACCTCGCCCGGCTCGGGGTGCTCGATGACCTCCGCGCCGCCCGCCGCGGTCGCGAACGGCTCCTCACCGGTGGCCCGTACGAGCCGCATGCCGCCCTGGATGCGGTCCAGGTCCTCGCCACCCACCGGGATGAGGTGAGCGACGCTGATGGCGTTGTAGAGGTCGACGAGACGGTTGATGCGCGGCAGCCCGCCGTCCGCGAGGGCGCGCTTGGCCAGTGCCTCGGCGGAGTTGCGGGTGCGCGACGGCTTGCAACCGAAGGCGGTGTACGCGGCGCGCCAGGCGGCGATGTGCGGGTCGTCCTGCGGGGCGCCTCCGCCGAGGCGCTCGGCCAGCCGTCGGGTGGCCTCGTCCAGCAGCGCCGAACTCGTCTCGTCGCTGGGCCCGTTGGTCAGGCCGTGCGCCTCGACGGCGAGGTAGCCGAAGCCGGGTGCGAGAGCGCGCACCTCGTCGGAGACATGCAGGGAGCGGGTCATGGGTGTGCTTCCTCAGAGTTCGGTGGGGAGCGTCTGCCAGAGATGGGGCTCGTCGACGGCCTCCTGGAGGCATTGGAGCACGGCGGGATGTGGTTCAGCAAATAGCACTGGCCAGTCCACTTCATTGAACTCCGGGCGGATGAGGAAGGCGAGCTGCTCGCGATCGATCCGGAATTGCGCATCAACGTCGACCTTGTTCCCCCGCGGATCCTGCCGCGCCCAGCGCTCCTCACCCGGCAGCCTCACGGCGATCAGCCCGTGCACGACATCAAACTTCTGGTAGCACAGCCCGGCGGGGATACCCTCCGCCCGCAACAGGGCAACCAGCGCATGGGCTTTGGCGTAGCAGATACCGGTGCCCTGCTCCAGCACATCCGAGGCACGCCAGGTGACCCTCGGATCACCGATGTCGTGCGAGTGCGGGATGGTGTCGCGGACGAACTCGAAGGCGGCCTTGGCGTATGTGTATGCATCGGAGGCATCGGCGCGCAGCGTCGCGGCGACGGTACGGACGAGCGGGTGTTCATGGTCGATGACGTCGCTCGCCGCCAAGTACGCGGACAATTCCGGGGTGTTCTGGATCAGCTCCATACTCGGGGAGCGTAGCCATGCGCCCGACCGAAGGTCAATGACTTTTCGGTCAGGCGCATAGCTATACAGTTTTCGGGGTCATGGAGACGCTAGCGCCCCATCTCCTCCCGCAGCGCCTCAAGGAACCCGTCCACGTCCTCCTCCGTCGTGTCGAACGAGCACATCCAGCGGACATCGCCGGCCTGCTCGTCCCAGAAGTAGAAGCGGTAGCGCTTCTGGAGGCGCTCGCTCACGTCGTGCGGGAGGCGGGCGAAGACCGCGTTGGACTGGACGGGATAGAGGATCTCGACGCCGTCGATCTTGCGTACGCCGGCCGCCAGGCGCTGCGCCATGGTGTTGGCGTGGCGGGCGTTGCGCAGCCACAGGTCCTTGGCCAGGAGGGCCTCCAACTGGACCGAGACGAAGCGCATCTTGGAGGCCAGCTGCATGGACAGCTTGCGCAGATGCTTCATCGCGCGGACCGCGTCGGGGTTGACGACGACCACGGCCTCACCGAAGACCGCGCCGTTCTTCGTGCCGCCGTAGGACAGGATGTCGACGCCGACGGCGTTGGTGAAGGCGCGCATCGGGACGTCGAGTGTGGCGGCGGCGTTGGCTATCCGTGCGCCGTCGAGATGCACCAGCATGCCGCGCTCATGGGCGTGTTCGCAGATGGCGCGGACCTCGTCGGGCGTGTAGACGGTGCCGAGCTCGGTGCTCTGGGCGATCGAGACCACCTGCGGCATGGCGCGGTGCTCGTCGTCCCAGCCGAACGCCTGGCGGTCGATCAGCTCGGGGGTGAGCTTGCCGTCCTCGGTCGGTACGGTGAGCAGCTTGAGCCCGCCGACCCGCTCGGGCGCGCCGCACTCGTCGACGTGGATATGCGCGGTGTCAGCGGCGATCACCGCGCCCCAGCGGTCGGTGACCGCCTGGAGCGCGACGACGTTGGCGCCGGTGCCGTTGAAAACCGGGAACGCCTCGGCGCTCTGCCCGAAGTGGCTGCGGATGACACGCTGGAGGTGTGCGGTGTAGTCGTCCTCGCCGTAGGCGACCTGGTGGCCGCCGTTGGCGAGGGCGATCGCGGCGAGGATCTCCGGGTGGGTACCCGCGTAGTTGTCGCTGGCGAAGCCGCGTACCTGGGTGTCGTGGTGCTGCCGGGCGTCGGTTTTCTCTCCGGTCACGGCTCGGGGGTCAGCCACAGACGCTTTCCATTCACTTCCTGGGCGGGCCTGCCCCAGACCCCGGCGATGGCCTCGGCCAGCTCCGTGACATCTGTGAAGCCCGCGAACTTGGCGTTCGGTCGCTCGGCGCGCATCTGGTCGTTGACGAGCGCCTTCACGATCAGGATGGCAGCCGCGGCGGCCGGGCCCTGCTCGCCCCCCTCCTTGCGGAACGCGTCCGCCAGCGCCAGCGTCCAGGCCTCGGCGGCGGCCTTGGAGGCGGCGTAGGCGGCGTTGCCCGCGGTGGGCTTGCTCGCGCCGGCCGCGCTGATCAGCACATAGCGGCCGTTGCCGCTGCGCTGGAGGGGTTCCTGGAAGGCGAGGGAGGTGTGCTGGGTGGTGCGGATCAGCAGCTTGTGCAGCAGGTCCCAGTCCGACAGGTCGGTCTCCGCGAAGGTCGCCGAACCGCGCCAGCCGCCCACGAGGTGCACCAGGCCGTCGATCCGGCCGAATTCCTTCTCGGTGCGGGCCGCCCACTCACGGGTCTGCTCCAGGTCGAGGAGATCCACGGTGTCCCCTATGACCGTGGCGCCGCCATGCGCATAACGCGCCGCGTCCACCGCCTCCGCAAGCCGCTCCGCGTTGGCGTCCGAGCCGACCACGACGGCCCCCGCCTCGGCCAGTCGCAGCAGCGTGGCGCGGCCGGCCGGGCCCGCCGCTCCTGCCACCGCGATGACCGCGCCCTCCAGCGGCCCCTGGCCGCCCGTCGAAGTAACCATCTTCGTCGCCTCCTCGTTCTGCTCCTGGACGGCCATCTGCCGGGTGCTCCGGTCGGTCTTCACACCGCCGCCAATGCGTCGCTGCCGGCCGTGATGCCCTTGGTGGAGGCGATCACCCTGCGCAGCTTCTTGGCGAGCGCCTCGTAGAACATGCTCAGGGGGAACTCGTCCGGAAGCACGTCGTCCACGAGTTTGCGCGGCGGCTGGTCCAGGTCGAGGGCATCCGGACCCTTGGCCCAGACCGAGCCCGGGTGCGGTGCGAGGTAGGTCGAGACGAGGTCGTACGCGGCGAACCAGTGGACCAGCTTGGGCCGGTCGATGCCGTCGCGGTAGAGCTTTTCGATCTCGCCGCACAGCTGGTTGGTGACCTTCGGCGCCCGCTCCCAGTCGATGTGCAGTGTGTTGTCCGTCCAGCGTACGACGTCGTGCTTGTGCAGGTACGCGAAGAGCAGCTGTCCGCCGAGGCCGTCATAATTGCGCACCCGGTCGCCGGTGACGGGGAACCGGAACATCCGGTCGAAGATCACCGCGAACTGGACGTCACGGGCCTGGGAGTAGCCCTCGGCCTCCAGCTTGACCGCCTCCTTGAAGGCGGTGAGGTCACAGCGCAGCTCCTCCAGTCCGTACATCCAGAACGGCTGGCGCTGCTTGATCATGAACGGGTCGAACGGCAGGTCGCCATGGCTGTGGGTGCGGTCGTGCACCATGTCCCACAGGACGAACGCCTGCTGGCAGCGGTCCTGGTCGGCGAGCATCTCGCTGATGTCCTGCGGGAGTTCGACGCCGAGCGTCTCGATGGCGGCCTCGCTGACCCGGCGGAAGCGGGCGGCCTCGCGGTCGCAGAAGATGCCGCCCCAGGTGAACCGCTCGGGGGCCTCGCGTACCGCGATGGTCTCCGGGAACAGCACCGCGGAGTTGGTGTCGTAGCCGGCCGTGAAGTCCTCGAAGGCGATGCCGCAGAAGAGCGGGTTGTCGTAGCGCGTGCGCTCCAGTTCGGCGAGCCAGTCCGGCCAGACCATGCGCAGCACGACGGCCTCGAAGTTGCGGTCCGGGTTGCCGTTCTGGGTGTACATCGGGAACACGACGAGGTGCTGGAGGCCGTCGGCGCGCTGCTGGGCGGGCTGGAAGGCGAGCAGCGAGTCGAGGAAGTCCGGTACGCCGAAGCCGTCGTCGGCCCAGCGGCGCAGGTCGGCGGCGAGCGCCTGGTGGTAGGCGGCGTCGTGCGGCAGCATCGGGGCGAGCTCCGCGACGGCCGCTATCACGCGCTCGACCTCGCCGCGGACGGCGTCGGCGCGCGGCGCGCCCTCCGCCGACAGGTCGATCGAGCCGTCCTTGGACTGCCAGGGTCGGATGGTCTCGACGGCGTCCTTGAGCACGGGCCACGCCGGGTGCTCAACCACAGGCTCTGCGGTCGTGGTGCTCCCCCGGACACCCACAGGCGAAAGAATTTCCGTCATGACTGCCCTCCGGCGGTAGATCGTGTTGTCAGGACACGGTAACCAGACAAGGATCGCCAGCTCAAGGGGGGCCTGTGAAAATTATTCTGCGTACACCCCATGGTCACGCACGTTTTTCCCGTGAGTGGATGCCGTTGCGACATTTTCTGCCAGTGCTGCCAAGGCTTCCCGCGCTTCTTCCACGACTTGAGGCATGGGGAGCAAGCAATGAAACATCCCGGGGCAGTGACCCTCGGTCACCGGCATCCCGGCACTCCGCCTTGCCGTGGCATATGCCACACCTGCGTGCGCCGTCAGCGCGCGCAGGACGCGCCCACGCAAGGGTGATCCGGCCTGATCCGGGAATGTGGCGGGTACCCGTACTGGACACAGTGCGGTCCTGCTGCGGCGACCGGTTCACCACGGTCCGGGGCCGTTAGGCTGTGCGCCGTTTCGTGCAGCCAGTTGTCGACAGTCGAAAGATCACCGAGCCGACAGAAACGAGGCAGCCTTGTCCTTTCTCACCATCGGACACCGCGGGGTCATGGGCGTGGAGCCGGAGAACACCCTGCGCTCCTTCGTGCGCGCCGAACATGAGGGCCTCGACGTCATCGAACTGGATCTGCATCTGAGCAAGGACGGCGCGCTCGTGGTGATGCACGACGCGGACGTGGACCGGACGACCGACGGCACCGGCCCGATCGCCGAGCGCACCCTCGCCGAGCTGCGTGAGCTGGACGCCGGGCGGGGCGAGCGGATCCCGGTCTTCGAGGAGGTCGTCGAGGCGGTGCGGGCGCCGCTCCAGGCGGAGATCAAGGACGTGGCGGCCGCGCAGGCGCTGGCGGAGGTGATGCGGGCGCACGATCTGACCGGCCGGGTCGATGTGATCTCCTTCCACGACGAGGCGCTGGCCGCGATCCGCACCCTGCTGCCCGGTGTGCGCACCGCCCTGGTCGGCAGCCGCTACGGCGCCGACGTCGTCGACCGCGCACAGGCCGTGGGCGCGACCATGCTCTCGCTGAACATCCGCAGGCTCACCCTTGAACTGGTCGAGCGCGCGCACGCCGCGCATCTGAAGGTGCTGGGCTGGACGGTCAACACCCACGATCACCTCCGGCTGGTGCGCGGCCTCGGCCTGGACGGCGTGGTGACCGACCTGCCCGAGATCCGGCGGGCGGTGCGCTTCACGGCGTGACCCGGGCGGGGCCGGGCGGTACGTCCTGGCCGAGCGGCTTGACCAGCAGCTCGAACTCCAGGTCGGCGCGCTGTGGGACGCCGAACCGCTCGTCGCCGTACGGGAACGGGCTGAGCTCGCCGGTGCGCCGGTAGCCGCGGCGCTCGTACCAGGCGATCAGTTCCTCGCGCTGCCGGATGACGGTCATCCACATCTCGCGGGCGCCCCAGGCGGCCAGCGCGGTCCGCTCCGCCTCGGCGATGATCACCTTGCCGAGGCCGCCGCCCTGCAGCGTCGGGCGGACCGCGAACATCCCGAAGTAGGCGTGGTCACCGCGGTGTTCGAGCTGACAGCAGGCGATCAGCTCGCCTTCGCGCTCGGCGATCAGCAGCCGGCCGGACGCGTTGCGCACCACGGCGGCCACGCCGTCCGGGTCGGTGCGCTGCCCCTCCAGCAGGTCCGCCTCCGTCGTCCAGCCGGCCCGGCTGCTGTCCCCGCGGTACGCCGACTCGATGAGCTCGACGAGCCCGGGTATATCGGCGTCGATGGCGGTGCGGAAGGTCAGCTCGCTGGTGGGCATGGTGCGCGGGGTCCTCTCGGGGCGGATGGAGAACGGGAGACCCATGGCCGTAATGACGGAAATGGGGCTGGAGTGGAGGCTAACAAGAGGGGTGTCCTCCATGTCAGGGCCTTTCGTCCGTCGGACTCCGCCGTGGGGTGACACGGCGCGTGATGCCGCCCGGCACCACGGCGCGCGCGGTAGTGCGGCGTAGGGTCCGTCGCATGGTGCAGGTACTGAGCAGCAGGGTCCTGGTGCGGCCGGCCGATCCGGAGCGGTCGCGCGACTTCTACGGTCAGGCGCTGGGGCTGGAGATCTACCGGGAATTCGGTACGGGGCCCGAGCGCGGCACGGTCTACTTCCTGGGCGGCGGTTTCCTGGAGGTCTCCGGGCGCTCCACGGAGCCCTCGGGCCGCACGCTCCAGCTGTGGCTCCAGGTGGCGGACGCGGCGGCGGTACACCGGGAACTGGTGGCCCGGGGCGTGGAGGTACTGCGGCCGCCGGTGCGGGAGCCATGGGGGCTGATCGAGATGTGGATCGCCGACCCGGACGGCCACAAAGTTGTAATCGTCGAAATCCCCGCGGACCATCCACTCCGATACCGACCCTGACGAAACGCAGCCTAACGGGACCTCGGACCCCAAACCATAGGCTCTTCGAAGTTGCCGCCCTTGCCGGGGAGAGCGCGCGCCCCACAGCCAATCGTGGGCGAACAGGGTTACTTTCCACGCAGAGATGCTGAATCGCCAGCGCGCTCCCTCAGCAAGGACCGCGAAGCCGACGCGCGTGGGACGGCATCTGTACTCCGCGCAGTTCCTCGACATCCTACGAGCCGAGGCGACGTCTGGCAGCTCGCTGTGACCTGACGGGCGACCAGGACCGGGTGCTAGCGGTGGTCGCCCGTCGGTCAGGATTCCTCGCTATCAGTAGCCCCCGCCCCGCCGGTTGGGGTCGAACTGCCGAACCTTCGAGGCGAGATTGGAACCGTCCGCGGCGACGCCGTACCTCTTGCGGACGTACCCGATTGCGGCGGCGATCGATGCCACGGGATCGTAAATGTTCACCGACGTACCGGGGGCGTGGCGTGAGGCGAATGTCTGCGGAATGCACTGCATGACACCGCGGGAGCACTGGAACGGAGTCAGAGCGCCGTTCATCTTCCGGGGTGTTCCATCGCTCCGGACACCGTCTCCGAAGTCGTGGACCTCACTGAAGCCATGCGGCGTGATGGCGTTGGTGTCCCACAGATTGCAGGCGTTGGGGTTGCCGGAAGACTCGCGCCCGGCGGCGGTCTTGATGCCCGTTATCCAGTTGTTGTTCGCGGAGACTCCAGCTGCCGCACACGCCTCCGTGATCCATTCCTCGAGGTTGCCGCCGCTCACGTGCCGATTGAATGTCACATCCTTCGGGTCAATTGCCCCTGCGCTGACTCCTGTGCCGTCCGGCAGCCCGCCCACAGGCGAACCGGCCTCGACCTGGAACAGTCCCGAACGTTGTCCGAGTTCTCGCACCGACTTCCCGCCCGGGGTCCCGGTGGCGTCGTCGCCGGTGAAATCCAGCACCGTACGACGAAACTCGTCATAGAGAGACTGCGTGGCCTGCTCGAAGATTCCGGGTGCGTCGGCCACCACCGTGTGCATGACCTTCTTCAGCCCGTCCTGCACCAGAGCCACATCGACCTTCGTACTGGCGGCCCCGGTCGGCTGCGCCTCTTCTTCCTGGGCGCTGTGCGACGCGGCCCATATCACCTGGTTCACGTTGACCGAGGGCAGCGTGAGAGCCGGCGACGAGCCCGCGCGTACGTTGAACAGGTGTGACCGCTGCCCCAGCTCGGCCAGCGAACGCGTCCCGGGGGCGCCCATGGCGTCCGCCCCGGAGTAGCCCAGCTTCTCCTTGCGGAATTTGTCGTAGAGCTTCTGTGTCTCCGCATCGAACACGCCATGCGGGTCGCCCGGGGCGACGCCCATGACCTTCTCCAGCGCGTCCTGGACCAGCGCCACATCGTCCGCGGGGTTGCTGTTGCCGGGCTCCACGGCCCGCTGTTCGTCCGCGGAGTGGGTGGCCGCCCAGATGAGCTGGTTCGAGGACACCCACGGCAGGGCGGTTTCGACGGGCGTCGTAGGGGGCGAACCGGCCGCACTGGACGAGGCGGTGGCGTGGTACGTGAAGCCGGGCTTGTCCTTCAGGCCGGGATCGGCCGTGACGACGCCTTCCGCGAAGGCCGGCAGCCCGTAGCCGTAGAGGAAACCGTCCCTACGAGGACGCGTTTTCATGTACACGCCGTTGCCTTCGGGCGAACCGTTGGCGTTGGTGTTTCCTTCGATCGTGTACGCGTTGTCAGCATCGTACTTGTAGACGAGCCCGACGTGCGCGCCTCCCCCGGGGCCGAAGAAAGCCAGCGCCCCGATCGCGGGATAGTACGAGAACCTGCCCCGGTTCTTGTACCAGTTGACAGCGGTCACGCACGAGGCCGTGACCGGAGCGAGGCTTTTCGCATCGGCCTCTTGGAAGGCCCAGGACTGGAACGTCTCGCACCACGCCTGGTTCTGTGACCACTCCAGCCCGGGGACTGCGGGGGAATACTTCTGACGGTTGTTCCATTGACCGTTCGAGTAACCTTCGCGATACCCTACCTCGGTCTTTTCGATGTCGATGAGTACATCCGCTTGATTCATCGTCTTCCCTTCCGATCTTCCCTTTCCTGTAGTGCTTCAGAGAGCACGTTTCGGGAGCGAGTTTCCCGAAATAACAACAACCGAGAAGATGACCAAGAAAACAAATTGAAATTAGCGGGCGTTCAGCGGGTCTGAAGGATTTTCCGGCCGTAAACCCGCCCCCTGGCCGCGAGGTTCGCCGATGCTCAGATTGCCCGGCTCATATTGCCCCGACGATACCGCCCGTGGTGCGGTGCCGCATCTTGAACCTGCCCGGAATCCAGGGGTCTTGGGGCCTGAGGCAACCGATGCCGGACGTCGGGACTTACCTGGAACCGGTGATGTCCGGCGTGGAGACCTGGAACGTGCGCCGATAGGCGCCCGGCGAGACGCCGATCGCGGCGTGCAGATGGTGGCGCAGTGTGGCGCCCGTGCCGAAGCCGACTCGTTCGGCGATGCGGTTGATCGGCAGATCGCTGCTCTCCAGCAGCTGGCGGGCCAGGTCGACACGTTGCTGGGTGAGCCACTTGCCCGGGCTCAACCCCACCTTGGTCCGAAGCGGCGGGTGAACGTGCGGCGGCTCATGCCCCCGTGGCCCGCCAAGTCGCCCAGCTGGAGGGGCTCGTGCAGTCGAGCGCCCAGGCGCGGGTCGCGGACGTTCCGGCGTCCACGCTCTGCGGCAGCGTTCGTTCCACGTACTGCACCTGACCGCCCTCCCGCTTGCGGGGGGACGACGCAGCGCCGCGCCACGTGATGGGCGACTGCGCTGCCGTGGTCCAGCCGGATCAGGTGCAGTAGGTCGATACCCGATGCCGCCCCGGCCGAGGTCAGCACACGTGCGACGTCCACGAAAAGCACCTCGGCGGCGAGCCGGACCTTGGGGATACAGCCGCTGGAAATGGGCGGCGTGGTACCAGTGCGTGGCCGCGGCCTTGCCGTCCAACAGCCCCGCCGCCGCCAGTACGTACGTGGCGAGGCAGATTCCCACGATCCCTGACCCGAATCGTCCTCCCCGTGGATATGGGTGTGGCTGACAGCGCTAATCACAGCTTGCGCTGCTCCCGAGGCCGACTGACGGATAGGTGGCCCATCCGGCCCCGGGCGGTTGGCACCCCCTCGTTGGTCTCGACCCGATCCTGGGCCGCGGTTACCAGGCGGACCGCCGCCACTCCGTTCCCGGTTCAGGACCAACTCTGCAGCGCCGCCTTGTCCTTGAAGTTCCCGACGTTCGTGTCGATCGGGTGGTCCGTGAACTGGTGGAACACCCACGGGTGCCTGACGTCCGGCTTCCCCGGCCTGCCGTTGTACTGGGCGATCCACAGGCCGTCTCCTGCGAAGGACGTGGTGTCACGGTGCAGCCAGAAATCCTGGTTGCAGTAGAGAAGCGTCTTGTGGCCGGGCCTCTGCTTCTGCGCGCGCTTGATCCAGCTGTCCTTCCAAGCGTTCGAGATGTGTCCGTCCTCCCAGTCGAGGACGAGCATGTCCCCCTCCACGAGATTGATCTTGTCGAGGAAGAAGTCGACCTGCTGTTCAAACGGTCCGGGTCGAGCGAAATGATAGAAACCAGTCAGCAGTCCGGCGTTGCGTGCGGTCTTTCGCTGCGCGACCCACTTGGAGTTCACGAAGGTGTGTCCCTCGGTGATTTTGATGAAGACGAAGTCGAACCCGTCCGTTTTGTATTTCTCGGGCTGGTGTCCCGAAACGTCGATTCCTTTGATGGTCATGGTCAGCTCCTTGGTGAGGTGTCAGCCTGTTGGTGGGCCGGCGAGGCGCTGGGCGACCCTCTCGCGCATGCCGGCCATCGTGAATCCCTTGGGGTCGATCTTCTCGGTGCTCCACTCAAGGTGACCGATCACGCTCTGTGCATGCCATCCGTGCACGCGGCAGACCGCGGCCGCGGCCTTCTCGATGGCCTTGAGCTGCACCTCCGGCCAGGGGTCCGCCCCGTCACCGAGGTTCTCGCACTCGAATCCGTAGAACCTGGCGTTGCCGTCGGTGTTCATCTCGTTGCGCGGAGGCAAAGGCCGCTCCTCGATGACGGCCTGCAGCACGTCGTCGTCCCCCTTGCCGGCGTGGTTCGTGCGACCGTTGCCCACCATGTAGACCACGCCGTCCTTGCCGATGACGCCATGGCACCGCGGGCCGGGCAGGTCTGAGTCACCGTCATAGCAGAGCTTGATGGTTCCCTCGATGCCGGAAGTGACTGTGTGGTGGATCATCACCCCGTTCACCGTCTTGAACGGACCTTTGTGGTTGCGGTTGTGGTGGCGCCAGTTACGTATCTCTTTAACGGTCAGATTCTCGTCGCGGAGCGCTTTGAGCATCCGATCCGCCGTCATTGGTGCAGCCATGGTGTCCTCCTCACCGGCGGACAGTGCCAAAACGGAAGCCAGGCCATGCGCGGTGCTACGGGTGCTGCTCGTGAGGGGACCAGGCCACATGCCCGCCCTGAAGCCTGTTGTTGCGATTGCTTCGGTGGCCCCATTTCATCCGTAACGGGACAGCCGAAGAACGGGACCGCAACCTGCTCCGCTGCCGGCGCCACATCCACCGGTGCGCCGATGTAGGGGACCCTTCCCGTCGACCGCTTTCCTGGAATCCTCCTATTTTCCGGGATTCTCCAAGGCCGACCAGGGTTCATACCCATGCTCCCGCTGCGTCTCGACCGTCGCATCTGGATCACCAACCAGCCGGAGCACGACGCAGGCGCCGCAGGAATGGGCCAACGCACGCCTCGAATCCCGAGGCCCTGAGGCGGTGCACGCCGCCTCAGGGCCAGCAGGGGCGGACGCTGACGCGGGGAGGGCGCATCACGGACTCGCACTAGCCTCGGGCTTCACCAGCAGGCGGTCCAAGACTTGATCACAGCTGGTTTGAAGGCCGGCGTTAGGGCGGCTTGAAGTCCAGACCGGTCGCTCATGCATCCGATGCAGCTGGCACAGCGTCAGATGCCACCGCGCATGAGCACATAACGTCGCTACTTAACCTCTAGTTGATGTCGCAGCCGATGCCGTCACCGTCGGCGTCGAGGCGGTGGGGGTCGGTGGGGCCGACCCAGACGGGGCCGGGAAGATCTGAACAGTCAACGTCAGGACCGCCAGCTGGGGGTCCCGGGGGATAGGAGCGGCTGGATTCATCCGGCGCCGGGCTTGCCACAGCTCGTATGTCAGCGGCGACTATGGCCCCGTCCCTAACCGTGTATGTGCCCGCGAAAGACCGCACGGTCCCATCAGTCTGCTGGGCATCGAGCGTGACCGTAACGGTGCCGCCGTGGACGTCGACGATGTGCACGGTGTCTTGGACAGTGTCGGCAAATCCTGCTTCGAAGGACGAGTACGAGCCGTCGAGATTCTTGCCGCCGAGGTCCCACGCTCGTCGGTAGTCGCGCGCGTTGATGGCCGCGAAATAGGCCTCGACGGTGGCTTCGGCGTCAAGGGTGGGAGTTGCACTCTGCGTCTGCCTCGACGGGGTAGGAGCGGGCGTTGGCTGCTCGGTGACGGTCTGGGTGCTGGTGACCGTCGCACCCGACTCCTCCGGCTTCCCCTCGCCGGAGGAACCACAGCCGCTGACCCCTGCCACCGCCACTGTCCCTGCCAGGAGAAAGGCGGAGCCTACGGGGAGGATACGGCTCATTGTCATCACCTCGCGGGGCGGGTTACCCACTCACTCCAGTGTGCGCCGCCCGGCTCGGCAGCGCCGGTTGATCACCCATGGCGCGCGTCCCTCAGGCGCAGGTGTCGGGGTTCCTAGTGATGTGTCCAGCCAGGTACGAAGTGATGTGACCAGTTGTCAGGCGACGCTGGTACGGCGTCGTAGACGTGATCGGCGCCGTGGTCGTCGTCGAGGCGGCGGTCGAGGCGGTCCGCGACCGCTGTGCCGATGCGGTGGCGGTCGCGATGGTGCCGGCGGGGGCGGTGAGGCCTTGCGGGACGAGCTCGAGCTGGAGACGTCGCTGCGGGCCTGGGTCAGGCCTGCCGCTCGAAGGTGACCACGCACCCTTCCGGGTCGGTGACCGTGAAGCGACCGGCGGCGACCTCAATCGGGCTCCGCGGCTTCACCGGTCGGCGTGGACAACTCCCACTCGCCGGCCTCGACCTCGGCCGCCTCGCCGAGCTCCTCAGCCTCCAGCAGGCTCTCGCCGGGGTTCCACACATCGACGGCGGCCATCTCCTCACCGGCCGTCCTCTCACCGGCCGTCTCCTCACCGACCGGGTCCTCGCCGTACAGGTCGTGGGCGAACGTCTCCTCGGCCAGACTGTCCTGCGCCTCCTGCTGGTACCTGTCGAAGCCTCCGGGGACGTACTCGAGTTCTTCGACGGCTTCGTGGGACGAGGGGCCGCCCGGCACCGGGGAGGTGTCGGGCAGCTCGGCCGCAGCGTCGGCGAGCAGCCGCCAGCCGTAACGTCGCGGGATGTCGGAATGCCCCACCGTGGTGCGCTCCACGCTGAAAAACCACGAACGGGCGGAGCGCACGGCGTTGTGTACCTTCTCGCTGTTGCGGGCTGCCCCCTCCCTGGCCCGGTAGAGGACCCGCAACGCTCCCGACGCCCGGTCGATCCTGCGCCGGGCCCAGGCGATCAGCGGGTCAGGGTTGGCGTACAGCGCGTCGAAGACGAATACCTCGTCCGGGTCGGTGTGCCGCAGAATGGCCATGAGCGACGCGCCGCCTCCGGAATGAGTGGTGAGGATGCGCCTGCCGAGCGGAGCGCGGACACCGGTCTCGGTTCCGATCCGGGCCAGGGCCTCATCCGCCAACTCGCGTACGGCACCGGGCTTCTCCAGAGCGGGGAAGGTATACCCCATACCTGATTTCCCGCCGAAGTAGTGTCCGCGGGGCAGCACCAGCAGAGTCGGAGAGGTACGGCCGGTCTCGGAGGGAGCAGCCGGGTTGGTGAAGTCCAGCCCGCTGGCCGGCTCCTTGTCCCGGGGCAGGCTCAAAGTGCGCCTTCGGCCGGCGTGACGAGCCCGGCACCTCCGTTTGACATCTGACACCCAGGGACCCAGTGTCGGAGGGAGTGAGATCCGCCGGCTGGCGCTGGTAGGGGGTCCGATGCGAAGTCTGCGCTATGGAGACCTTGAGATCGAGCTGCTCGGCGATACCGGCGGCCGCATCACGAGAACATCGCCCACTGCGGCGGCTCCAGACATCGTTCCGCGGAGCGCTCCCACTGTCACGCCGCCATCTCTGCTCCTGGGGCGTGACGAACAGTTGCAGGACGCACGCAGGGCGATAGCCGCCCGGCGCCCCCTTGGGTTCCACGCGCCTTGTGGATCCGGCAAATCGACACTCCTGCGCGGCATAGCCGCTGATTCCAGCAGGCGCGGCGCCCCGGCTCTATTCCTCCGTGCCGGTGACGAAGATGCCAGGGAACTGCTCCGGCGCATTTTCGCTGCGTTCTACGAATCCGACCCCCCTATGGTGCCCACCCTTGAGCAGTGCGCCGAGGAGCTCGCCGGGATGGCTGCCGTGATTGTGCTCGACGACGTCATGGGCGGCTTCGAGCAGGTCGAGCCACTGATCGGCAACCTTCCCGGCAACTCTTTCGTGTTCAGCTCACCCCAATCCTTCCTCGGGAGCCACGGGGTATCGCAGAGCCTGCCCGGCCTGCCCGACGGCCCGGCACACGAACTGGTGGCACATGAACTGGACAAGCCCCTGACCGAGCTGACCGAGTCCGAACGGTCGGCAGTTACCCGACTCGTGGACGCTGTGGCAGGCCGGCCCCTGCGACTCAGACAGGCCGCGGCCCTCGTCCGCGCGGATCACTATGCGTTCGATGAGCTTTCCGAGCACGCCCAGCACGACCCGCAAACCCTCGACCGGCTTGGCCTCGACGCCCTCGCCGAGCACGAACGCCGCGTGTTGGCTGTCCTGGCCCTCGCGGCCGGAGCGCTGCTCCCGGGTGATCTCGTGACTGTCATGAGCGACGTCGACGGTGCCATCGACGCTCTCCGGAAGCTGCGCCGACGTGGTCAGGCGGAGCAGCGCAACGACCGGTTCGGATTGCCGGTCTGCCAGGCCGACAGTTACCGGCCAACCCTCTTCGGGTACCTGGACCTGTCCTCCTCGGTACGTGAACTCGGCAGTTGGCTGGTCACCTGCGAACCGGGCAGCGAGGAGTCCGATGACGCTGCCACGGCGGCCCTGTCCGTGATCGCGTTTGTGGCCGAGCGCCGCGAGTGGACGGCTGTGATCCGCCTGGTGCGCGCAGTCGAGCCAATCCTGATCATGAGAGGCCGTTGGAAAGCCTGGAGTCACGTTCTCAATCAGGGAATCGAGGCGGCCAGAGCGATCCGCGACCAGGCGTCCGAAGCGCTCTTCTCCAATCAACAAGGCGTGAACGCCTTTTGCGGGGACCAACTCGACACCGCACGGAACTCCTTCGAGAGTGCTCTCGACATAAGGGAGCGCCTGGGCGACGAGGCCGGGGCGGCGGTTGCCCGGCACAATCTCGCACAACTCTGGCCCCTCGAAACCCCGACCCCGCCCCCACCCGCGCAGCGATCTCTGCCACCGCGTCGTGTGCGCTGGTGGGCCGTCGCTGCGGTATCCGCCGCCTCCGTCGTCATCGCCTCGGCTATCGGTGTGTGGGCCCTCGTCTCGGGCGGAGACGATTCATCCCCCGTTCCGCCCTCGCCTTCTGCTCCGTCCTCGGCTTCTCCGACATCCGTCGTGGGCACGTTCACCCGCGACGAGTTCCGCCTGCGCGTCGAATCGATCGGTGCGGATGAGTACAGGGCGACCGGGAGCCAGGCGGGAAGCCATGGCATCGACCCCGGCACGTGCGAGCAGGATTACGGGCCGGACACGAATCCTGCGGAAGCCGCCATCACAGGCGAAGGATCCTCCTACGCGGGAAGGTACCTCCACGTGTCTGGCGCAGTGGGTGACAGATGCTTCTACGAGGTGTACGACGCGACCGTCAATGTCATCGATCACGACACGGTGGAGTTGTGCGTCAAAGAACTTGCGGGGTGCACGACCTACCAGCGCCAGGGCTAAGCGGCGGGGTGGTTCGGGTGCTCGGGAGCGGGAGCTGGGCGATGGCGTTATGGGCGTAGTTATGGGTGTATTGCGGGCTGTGACAAAGACGAGTAACGGGTTGTCTGTCGGCTGTCGAGCGTGCAAAGCGCCACGGGACCTTGTGCTGCTGCGGACCCGGATGGTCGAGCTCAGCTGAGCCGGGCAGAGAGTACCGGCCATCGCGGAGGAGCTGAGGTGCAGCCAGAAGAGAGGACCCCGGCGCCTTCGTTGAAAAGTTCGTCCGGCTCATCGGCCAACTGCCTCGGCACGGCGTGATCGTCGACGTGCGACACGCAACACCGGCACGCCTGCTGACACCGGTCAGAAATCGCCGATCATCCCCGCCCTACACAATCGGCTCGTCACCGAAGACTGCAACCGGTACCAGTCCAGCAGCGACACCGACGTGTGGGGATCGGGCGATGAGAAGTTCTACGCCGCCTGGCAGCGGAAGTTCGACTTCTCGGGCAGTGATGCTGAAGGAATGCCCGGCAAGTCCAGCTGGGACAGGCTACGCGTCCCCAACGTCTGACTGACCGCCCGAAGAGGTGGCGACGGTGTTCTTGCGATACTCCGTTTGCCGGAGGCGTCTATCAGGAGCATTACCAGGCGCATGGTGGATAGAAGACCCGGACGGTCACCGAATCGCCGTGACCGAGGTCCCCGCCGACCACCCCCTGCGCTACCGGCCCTGACGGGCGCCCGCGGGCTGCCGGGCCGCCCGGCCCTTCTCCTTGTGTGCTCCCCCGTTGCGCCCGTGCGCTCCCGTGTGCCGGTCCGATGGCGGGCAGCCTGCCGCCGTACGGGATCTGGGTCCCGTACGGCTGTGGCGTGCCCGCGGCCGTACGGCGAGCGCGTGGGGAGGTGCTCCGTGCACGGACCGCCGTGGGTCGGCTGGCTGCTGGTGTTGCAGTGTGCGGCTGCGGGCGGGTACTGCCTGTCACGGGCGCGTACGGGCACCGCGGCACAGCGGATGGAGGCGCGCGGTGAGGCGCTGATGGGGCTGGGCATGGCGGTGATGGCGCTGCCCGCGACCGCTGTGGCCCCGCCGTCGTGGTCGCCCTGGCTGTTCGTCGGCGTCTTCGGGGCGGCCGGTCTGTGGGCGCTGGCGCACGGACATCCGCACCATGTGGTGGGCTCGGCGGCGATGGTCTACATGGCCCTGGCGATGACGGCCGCGCCGGCCGCGGGCCCGGCCGGACACGCCGCGCACACCGGGCCGGCCGCGCCCGGCGGGGTGCCGCTGCTGACCGGCCTGTTGCTCGGCTACTACACCCTGTTCGTCATCGCCGCCGGACTCCGGCTGGCACCGGCGGTCTCCCCGGCGGCGACCGGGGCGGCGGCGGGTCCGGCGACAGTGGTGGCACCGGGCGGGATCGGTGCCGTACGGCGGCCGGAGGTGCTGGGCGCGTGCCGGCTGGCAATGGGTATCGGGATGTTCGCGATGCTGCTGACTCTCTGACCTGCGACGGGTGCCTTCCACCAACCCTCCTGGCGCCCTCGCACTCTTGAGCGGATCACACCTCGAACGAGGGTGGTGTACATCACTTCACGCGCGCGGCCGTACCCACCGGTAGCGGGGCGCTCATAGGCTGACGGCATGATGGTCCCCTTCGCGCTGATGATTCTCGGCGTGTTGGCCGCGGCGACGGCGCCGCGGCTGATGGCCCGTTCCGACTGGCCCGACCGCGAGCCGGTGCTCGCGCTGTGGGTGTGGCAGTGCGTGGTCGCCGGTGTGCTGTTGTGCTGCGCGCTCGCGATGTCGCTGAGCGCGGCCGCCGCTTGGGAGACCATCCGCAGCCCGGTGTTCGGGTTCGCCCCGCCGGTCGTCGTCGATGCGTACGCGCTCCAGGCATACGGGCCGTGGGCCGGGGCGCTGGCCCTCCTCCTGGCGGGCGGCGGCGCCTGGACGGCCGTCGTCCTGACCCGTGAGGTGCGGGCCGCCCGCGCCCGGCGCCGGCAGCGCCGGGCCGACCTCCTCCTCCGCTCCCCGGCACTTCCCGGCGAGAATCCGTCGAAAGCGCGGCTGGTCCTCCTGGAGGACGACCGTCCCGAGGCCTGGTGGCTGCACAATCCCGCGCCCCAACTGGTCATCACCACCTCGGCGTTGCGACGACTGAAAGGCCGCCAGCTCGATGCGCTGATCGCCCATGAGCAGGGTCACGCCCGCGCCCGGCACGACCTCCTGCTGTACTGCGCGTCGGCGCTGGCCGTCGGCTTCCCGCAGATCCCGGTCTTCGCCGCGTTCCGCGACCAGGTGCACCGACTGGTCGAGCTGGCCGCCGATGACGTGGCCTCACGCCGCTTCGGCCGACTGACGATCGCCCTGGCGCTCGTCGAACTCAACGAGGACCGCGGAGTGTTCGGCCCCTGTCCCACCCAACTCGCCGAGGTGCCCCGCCGGGTGGACCGCCTGCTGGCACCCGCGCCCCGCTTCACCCCCGCCCGCCGGCTGCGGATGACGGCATACGCGGCACTCCTCCCGGCGGTGCCACTCCTGGTGACGTTCGTGCCGGGACTCAGCGCGCTCGCCTAGGACGACGGCGTTGGCTCCGGCGCGGCGCGGCCACCTCCGTATCGCCACCCTCACCACAGCTCTCGCCTCGGTCCTGCTCGCCCTCGTCGTCACCCGCTGGGGCCCGCTGATGTCTCTGGACGTGGCGATCAGCGGCGGGCTGCACCGGACCGCCGTCGCCGCGCCCGGCTGGACGCGGATCAACCGGGTGCTCAGCGACTGGGTGTGGGACCCGTGGGCGATGCGCGCGCTGCTCGTGGCGGCGGTGTGGTGGCTCGTACGGCGCGGTGAACGGCTGCTGGGGATCTGGGTGGCGGCCACCGCGCTCGCCGGTACGGCGCTGCAACAGGCGCTGAAGGCGGCGGTCGGCAGGGGCCGCCCGGTGTGGCCCGATCCGGTGGACACCGCAGACTATGCGGCCTTCCCCTCGGGACACGCGATGTCGGTGCTGGTCGCGGGCGCGCTGGCGCTGTGGCTGCTGAGGCTGCACGGAGCGGGGCCACAGCGGTGGTGGGCAGCCTGCGCGGTGGTCGCGGTCTCAACGGCCGGAGTCGGCTTCACCCGGGTGTACCTGGGTGTGCACTGGCCGTCGGACGTCGTCGGCGGGTGGCTGCTGGGCGGCGCGCTGGTGGCGGGGGCGGCGGGCGCGTACGCGGCGTACGTGCGACGCGCGGAGGCTTCGGGGCCGAGGCAGGCGGGCAGCGGCCGCTGACGGGACCGGCGGGGCCCCGCGCACGAGACAGGGACGCCGCACACGGGACAGGATGGCCGGCATGACCACGATCAAGGGTGTGCTCTTCGACTTCTCCGGGACCCTGCTGCGCATCGAGCCGGCCGAAACCTGGCTGCGCGCCGTCCTCGCCGCGTCCGGCACGGCCATGGACGAGGCCGAGATCGTCCGCCGGGCGGGCGAACTGGACCGGGCCGGTGCGCTGCCCGGCGGCTCCTCGCCCGTCGAGATCCCCGCCGAGCTGGCGGACCGGTGGGAGATCCGGGACCGCGCAGCCGCCTGCCACCGCGCGGTGTACACCGGGTTGGCCCGTCAAGTGCCGCTCCCCCGCCCGGAGTTGCACGACGCGCTCTACGAACGCCATATGACGGCGGAGGCCTGGCACCCGTACCCGGACACCGCCGGCGTGCTGGCGGAACTGCACCGGCGCGATATCCGTATCGGCGTGCTCAGCAACATCGGCTGGGATCTGCGGCCGGTGCTGCGCGCCCACGGCCTGGACCGCTACGTGGACAGCTGTGTGCTGTCCTACGAGCACGGCATCCAGAAGCCGGACCGGGAGCTTTTCGCCCTCGCCTGCCGGGAGTTGGCGCTCGACCCGGCCCAGGTCCTGATGGTCGGCGACGACCGCACGGCGGACGGCGGCGCCACGGCGCTGGGCTGCGCCTATCTGCCGGTGGACCATCTGCCCGTGGACCGGCGCCCGGACGGCCTGCGGCCGGTGCTGGACCTGGTGGGCTGAGGGCCGCGGGGGCGTGCGGCGGTCGGGGCCGTCACTCCGCCGTACGGAGTGCCAGCCACTGCTGGAGCTCGACGATGTTCCCCTCGGGGTCCGTCAGGTGGGCCACCCTCCCCCAAGCTCTTAAGGAACAGGGGGTACCCCCATCGGTCCGTCATCGGGGCCGGGCCGTGGGCGAGGACGGCGCCGCGTGCGGTGATCTCCGCGCAATAGCCGTCGATGTCGTCGATCCGCAGGACGACGAGGAACCGGTAGCCGGTCGGCTGCACGGCCAGCTCGCCGAGGACTTCGGCCATCTGCCCGCGGTCCTGCAGGGCGATACCCGCGGAGCCGCTGTCGCAGCTGAACTTCGCGTACGGACCGTCCTCGGCCTCGAACTGCGGCTTCAGTCCGAGGACGTCGCGATAGAAGCGGTAGCAGTCGCGGAAATCCGTGACGAGCAGCCGGACCTGGGCGAGTTCCATCGACCGTGCCTCCTCTGTGTCCTCACTGGCCTCCCTAGCCTCCTACCTGCCCTGATGCCCAGTCCCGCAGGGTGTCGAAGTCGTCCGGGAGGAGGCCCTTCGTCGGGTCCACGCGGTGCGGGAGCGCACGGCCCTCGTGGTGGCGGGCGATCCAGTGGCGGTCCGTCAGGCCGATCTCGTCGTCCACCCAGGCGAAGGGCCGGCCCGCCGCGGCCGCGACGAGGGGGCGGGTCTTCCAGTGCACACCATCCGGGTCCGGACGGTGCATCTGCGGCCAGTCCACAGCGGGAAGTTCGGGCAGTCCGAGTACCGGGGCTATCCAGGTGTTGGCCTCCGCCTTCCACGTCGTCGCCCAGACGAGCCGGAAGCCGAGGCCCAGCAGCTGCGGGCCGTGGTCGGGGTTGAGGCACACCCGCAGGGCCCGGCGCGGCCGCTCCCAGCCCGTGGGCCGCATTCGCAGCACGGTGTAGCCCTTGGGCCGTCGATGAGGTGTGGCCATCCATGGGTTGAGCGGTCCGTCGACATCGAGGAAGAGGATCGGGCGCTGATCGGTCACGCGCCGATGATGCTCCCCCGGGGCGGCGGAAGCGACCCTTCGGACGGGCTCGGTATGCGGCCGTCCGCACAGTGCGGCTCCTCCGCGAGCCAGGCTCCTACGACGTTGGACCCGGCGGCCACCGCGGACAGCACCTGGGAGCGGGAGGTGTGCAGCGCCCAGTGGGTGCCGGTGCGGGCCAGCAGATCCCGCGTGGTCATCCAGCGACCGGCCCGTAAGTCCTCCAGTACCGATCGGAGTTCACCGTCCAAGCCGGCCGGATGAAAGGCCGGCCGGAATTCCTCGCCGCCGGAGCCGCCCCTCAGGTTCTTCTTGGTCGATGAACCCTCTACCGGAGACCTCGCTTACTTCACGATCACGACACGCCCGTCACACCGGACTTCGCGGCAGACCCCAGGTCCCTGGTGTCGAGGCGTGACCGATGGGCATCAGAGTGGGTTGAGGCGGGCCTTGAGCAGGCAGAACTCATTGCCTTCGGGGTCGGTCAGGACATGCCACTGCTCCTCCCCTGTCTGGCCGATGTCGGCCGGGCGAGCACCGAGCTTCAGAAGGCGTTCGAGCTCGGCGTCCTGATCGCGGTCGGTGGCGTTGACGTCGATGTGCAGCCGGGATTTCCCCTTCGCCGGCTCATCCCCGCGGCTGAGGATGATCGTCGGCTGCGGACCGCCGAACCCTTCGCGCGGCCCGATCTCCAGCGTGCCGTCGTCCTCGCGATCAAGCACGACGAAGTCCAGGACCTCGCACCAGAACCGCGCCAGCACCTCAGGGTCGCGGCAACCGAGCACGAGCTCACTGATACGGCATGCCATAACGAAACCTGCTCTCAGCCTGTGAACTGCGGGGGGGGGAAGTGCTGGGGAGACCACACGCGAACCCCACGGGCTCCCAGCAGTGAAAACAATCCCGGGACCGTACCGGACGAGGCGAGCACGGGCGAAATGATTTCAGGGCCGACCCTGTCCGGGCAGTCGGACAGCCGGGCAGTCGGACAGCCGGACAGCCGGGCAGCCGGGCAGCCGGGCAGCCGGGCGAGGCTGTTGGCCATGCGGGAGGGAAGCGGACTTTGAGACACGACCTGACCGCGACCTGACCGTCAACAGTTGCGGATCGGTTGATTCGGTCACTGCGAGAGAGACCTCGGTTCAAGCAGGAAAGCACCTTCGTCGATGCCGTGCAGGACGGAGTCAGCGGTGGTTTCCGGGGTGAGGCGCGTCGTATCGAGGACATGGTCTTCGAATGCCTCGATGTCAGTGAACTGCTGGTGCAGTGCGCGGATTGGTTCAGGCGCGGTCAGTGCGTCGTCGCTGCGGCTGGCCGCCCGTTCCAGCGTCGTATTCCGATCGGGACGCAGGACGATGTAGTGCAGCTCGACGCCCCGTGTCTCACCCACGGCTCGAAACACGTCGATGAACCAGGGACCGATGATGCCGTCGCAGATCACCTGGTAGCCGCCAGCGGCGTAGCCGAAGGCCGCGTGGGCCAGAACGTCGATGACGGTCTCGTTCTGCCGGTGGGCGTGTGGCAGGTAGGGAGCGATCGAGCCTTGCTTGATGAAGTGCCAGAAGTCGTCGCAGTGCAGATGAACGCTGGGCGACAGCCGGTCGGCCAGTAGACGGGCCACGGTGCTCTTGCCCGCCCCGGGTGGACCGGTGAGGACGATCACCTTTCCAGGCGGAGAAGTCGAGGTCGCCGCGTCGATGGTGGGCTGGTTCATACGGCGATCCTTTCACTGCGCTCAACCAGCGCGAGGACGAGTTGCTGGACCGGCTGGACGAGATCAGGGCCCATATCCAGGCCAGTCTCGCCGACATCAAGGACACCCACGCACCGCACTGACGTCCCACCGCTCGGCCTCGGACGTCGGGGGTGAGCTGCTCAGCTGCGGCCGGCTCCGTCCGCCGGCCGCTCGGCGACGGAGTCGGCCCCCCTGGCGGTGGCACGCGTGGGATCAATTCCAGCCATGTCGATCCCAGAGGCCGCAACTACTCCGGATCTGCGGCAAGTTGCCCGAAGCGCCTCTAGAATCGGCGCAATATCACGGCTGCACATGGTCGTCCGGAGTCAAGAAAAACCGCGTCGTACGCGAGCACTCCCAGTCTCGGACTCGATGCGTAGCGTTCGTGAACGGGGGCTGTTGGCATGCCCGATGCCGATACGGCAGGTGGGTCGCTCTTTTCTTTACCTATGGTCGTGCCCAGATCGACCGAGTACACGCGTCTCGGCGTGCCGCCGGAGGCGACGGCCGAGGAGATCCGCGCGGCGGCGAACCGGTACGACGCCCGGCTGCGGGCGCGCGGTGCGAGCGATGAGGAGATCGCCGCCGCGCATGCCGTCAACCTGGAGAACGCCGAAGCCCGCGCCGCACACGACGCTCGGCATCCACCGCTCCCGCTGCTGCGCCTCGTACCGACCTGGGAACCGCTCCTCGACGAGGACGCGAAGGCCGTCGGCCTGACCGTGTTGCGCAGGGAGATCGAGGCCTTTCTGACGGCCGCCGGCGAATGCGTTCACCACCCCACGGACACGGCCCGAACCGATTTCACCGGCGACTTCACCCGCACTCACCTGCTCGACGGCTTCGCCGACGACTGAACCTCGGAGGTCCCCCATGGAAGACGAGCTGCACGGGGTCGTCGGCATCGACCTCGGCACCACTTACTCGGCCGTCGCCGCCTATCACCCCGACGACTTCGCCCCGAAGATCCTCGCCGACCCCGAGCGCGAGGGGTCCGCCGCCGTCGCCACGCCCTCGGTCGTACGGCTCGACCCGGCCACCGGCACCCTCGTCGTCGGGCACGACGCCAAGGACGCCATCAGCGAAGGGCCGGGCACCGAGGGCACATTGGTGGAGATCAAGCGCGAGATGGGGGCGGTGTTCACGCCGGAACTGCTCGACCGCTTCGGCGCGCGGGGCGTCTACGAGGTGGACGACCCCGTGCGGGCCAGGCTCGGCGCCGAGTGGCTGCGCCCACAGGAGATCAGTGCCCTGGTGCTGCTGAAGATGAAGCGGATCGCCGAGCAGACACTGGGCAGGGAGATCCACGACGCGGTGGTCACCGTGCCCGCCTACTTCATGGAGCGGCAGAAGAAGGCCACCGAGGAGGCGGCGCTGCTGGCCGGCCTCTATCCGCGCCAGCTGATTCCGGAGCCCACCGCCGCCGCCATCGCCTACGGCGTCGACCGGGCCGAGTCCGAGCGGCAGATCTACCTGGTCTTCGACCTGGGCGGCGGCACGTTCGACGTGTCGATCATCGAGACCCGGGAAGACGAGATCGAGGTCATCGCGACCGCCGGGGACCAGCGGCTGGGCGGCGGCGACTTCGACGACGCCGTCGCCGAGTGGATCGTCCGGGAACTCGGCGACACCCTGCCGAAGGAGATCGAGCGGCTGCAGATCAAGGCGGCGGCGGAGGTGGCGAAGCGCGAGCTGTCCCTGCGCGCCGCGACGACCATCGACCTCGGCGGCGGGACCGCTCCGCTGGAGCTCGACCGGGACACCTTCGAGACGCTGATCCAGCCGATCCTCGACCGGTCCCTGAGCCAGGTCGACGAGGCGCTGCGCTTCGCGCAGACCGCCAAGGGCGTGCTGCCCGAGCACGTCAACGCGGTCCTGCTCGTCGGTGGTTCGACCCGTATCCCGCAGGTCAAGCGGATGCTGCTGAACCATTTCGACCAAGACGAGGGGTTCGTGCGCGGTGACGCCAACCCCGACACCCTGGTCGCCCGGGGCGCGGCGATCGTGGCCCACCGGTTCGAGGCCTCGGCCGCCTTCGACCTCGCGACCCGGCCGACCGCCGAGCGGTCCGCGGACGACCAGGACTACGCCGTCACACTGATCACCGAGCACACCCTGGGCGTCGGCGTGCAGCAGGGCGAGTTCAGTGTGCTGATCCCGCGCGGCACCAAGATCCCGGCCCGCCAGGTACGGACGTACACCAACCCGGAGCAGGCCCCTCGCATCGAGGCGGCCATCTATCAGGGCGAGGCCAAGTACATCTACGACAACGCCTTGATCGGCACGATCCACCTCGACGACATCGAGCGCCGCCCGCAGAACTACCACGAGTTCGAGGTCGAGTTCACGCTCGATGTGAACGGGCTGCTCGGGGTACGGGTCACCCACACCAACACCGGGCGGGAGTACGAGGCGACCTTCGACCAGAGCACCACCATCGGCAAGCTCGACGAGCTGGCGGAGCGGCGGGCGGCGCTGGAGAAGCTGTTCGCGACGGTCAGGCCCCGCGGGGCCTCGGGCGGCGCGGAGGGCTCGGCGGCGGGGCAACAAGGGGGCGGATCCGCAGAGTTCGCTGTTCCGTCACCGGTGGCCGCCGCGGTGCCGGGGCCGGTCACCGCCACCGTGCCTGGGCCGGTCACCGCCACGACGCCGGCCTCCGTCCCTGCTCCGGCTTCCGTCCCCGCTCCGGCCGTCGTCCCCGCTCAGCCGCCCGCCCCCGCCGCCGAGACCGCCGCCACCGGGATCGACCCCGCCGCCGTACCGGCCGAGTACCGCCGCATGGTCAAGAAGGCCCTCCGCGCGGGCCGGGACGGCCAGGCGCCGCCCGCTCTCACCGCCGCCCTGGGCGCGTTCTGGGAGGCCGTGCGCGCCGGTGCCGACGAGGACACGCTGGACGAGCTCGCCGACGTACTGGAGGACGAGCTTTGACCACGACCGTCGACACACTCGAAGCGGCCGTCGCCGCGGAGCTCGACGCCGAGTATGCCGGCGTCGGCTGGTGGGGCACGCTCTACCGCGCGCCAGGCCGCCGCCGCTGGTACCGGCTGATCCCGGTCGAGGAGATCGACGGAGAGCAGCGGTCCGAACTGCTGGCCTGGCAGACCCGGCCGCGCCGCCCCGACCTGGTCCCGGTGATCCCCGGCGAGCAGGGCGAGCAACGGCAGCTCGCGGGCCGCTGGTTCCAGGTCGTCAGCTACGAGACCGACGCGCCACGCGGCCTTGCCGACGCCCTCGCCGGGCGCGAGCCGGCCTCGGGGATCGCGTCCGTGGCCGAGGCGCTGCGCGCGCTCCCGGCCTGGCGCGCGGCGATCGGCCCCGAACTGGTGGCCCTGCCCGCCGACATCGTGCTGGCCGGACACCGCCCGCTGCTCCTGCCGCTGCCTGCCTGGGGAGCACCCTCCCTCGGGCAGGTCTTCGCGGAGCCCGAGCGGCTGGCCCATCTCACGCCGGAAGCGGCCCGCGGGCTCCCGACCGGCGACCGGGACCCCGGTCTGCACGCCCTGGGCGTCGCGGCGCTGCGCTGCTTCGAGTCACCGCCGGACGCCGACACGGAGCGGCTCCTCCAGCGGGCGGCCTGCACCGCGGTGTTCGCCCCCCGGCCGCACGACAGCCGGCTGCCGTCCTGGATGCGGCGGGTCGAGCCGGTACGAGCGGTACGCGAACAACTCCGCGCCCTCACCACGGGGCTCGGGAGCGCGGATCCGCTGCGGCTGGCCGACGCCCTCGACGAGGCGCACCGCGCCATGGACCCGCTGACGGCGGTCCGTGCCCTCCGTACCGCGGGCGAACCGCGCAAGGCCGTCGGCCTCGCGCACGCGGCGCTGGTCGACGGCCCCGGATACCCACTGCTGATACTCGCCGCCGAGATCGCCCACCAGGATCTGCGGGACCCGCTGGAGGCACTGTCGCTGCTGGAACGCGCGGTACACGCGGACCCGGAGCGCGGCGACGCGTACACGGCACAGCTGTCGATCATCGGCGGCCTGTGGACGGTCGTCCAGGGCCGGCTCGCCGGGGCCACCGACGGCTCCTTCGCCCACCGGCTCCTCACGACGGCCCGCGCGGCGTTCGACCGGCTGCCGCCCGACCTTCGCCGGGACCACGCCCACGAGCTGGCCGTCTGCCTCATCGGCCAAGGCGAACTGGTCGAGGCCAACACGTTCGTGCACAAGTGGCTGCACGACGGGGACACGCTGATGTGGTGGCGGTTCGACCTCATGCTCGACTACGCCGAGACCTTCCTGCTGCTCGGCCGCCTCGACGCGGCCGAGCAGGTCGCCGAGCAGGTCAGGGCGGGGCTGCGGCGCGTCCGGGAGAGCGGCCAGAGGACCCGGCACGACATCCATGAACACGGCATGCGGTACGCGGACCTCGTCCGGGATCTGCACCTCAAGCGCGGCGGGGAGACCGGGGCGTGATCACGATTCTGCTGGCAGTCGTCCTGCCGCTGCTGCTCCTGTCCAGCCTGGCCGGTGCGGCGTACTTCCTCGTGGTGCTGCCGAGCCGCTGGCGGCTTCCGTACGAGCAGTCACTGGTGCTGCTCGACAGCGACGACCGCGACGAGCTGGAGCGGGCCGACCGGCTGCTCGGGCAGGCCGTCAACGCGGGGCCGCGGGGGCGGGCGCTCGACCGGATCCGGTTCGCGCAGGCCTATGTACGGGCGATGCTGGGGAGGTACGAACCGGCCCGCTACGGCGCCGCCGCGACCGTCCTCGACGAGCTGATCGACGCCGAGGGCCGCACGGAACACACCGCCTACCTGGAGCTGTGGGTGCAGGCGCGGCTGGAGAACCACGACCGCGTCACCGACCTGTACGCGGAGCACACCGCGCTGCTGGAGACCCGCCCGGCAAGCCGCCGCATCGCCGCCATCTCCCACCTCCAGCTCGCCGTCGGGCACTGGCGGCGGCGGGAGACGGACGGGGCGCTGCACCACTTCGACCGGGTCCGGGAGCTCGGCGAGCTCACCGACCGGATCCCGCCCGAGGTGAACGACCTCCAGCTCGTCAAGGGCGTCCAGTCGGTGTTCGACGGCCAGACCGAGGAGGCCCGCGACGCGTTCACCGGAGCGCGCGGACGCGCCGAGGAGCGCGGACTGCCCACGACCGAGGCCGAGTTGGGGATCCTCGTCTGCGACTGGGCGGACGGCGATCCGGGCGAGCTGGGCGAGCGGCTGGACCAGCTGGTGCGGCAGGTGGCGGAACGCCCGGCCGACGACCCCACCACGGGACTGCTGCGCACCGGCATCGCGCTGCTGAGGCTGCTCGCACTGGTGCGGGAGTGGCTGCGCAAGCCCGCCCTGTCCGGGGCGCCGTGGCTCACCGACTTCCTGGAGCTGGAGCGGAGGGCGGCCGCGGTGCGCGAGGCCGATCCCGAACTCGGCGACGCCGCCCTCGTCGAGGGAATGGTCCGCTACTACTTCGCCCTCAGCCAGCCCGAGCGCGAACAGGCCCTCGCCGTACTGGACGGGGGCACCAACCTCGCCAAGGGCATCCAGCTGCCCGAGGTACTGGACCTCATGGAGCGCGAGCGTGCGCTCGGCGGGGAGGGCGACGCCATCTCCCGATACCTCGTCCTCGTGGGCGAATTCCTCCAGGATCCCGACCGTTCCCTCGAGGACCAGGCCCAATACCGGCGCCTGAAAGCGAAGTTCACGCGGTTCGGCGACCCGGGCGACCTCGACACCTCAGCCGTACCCCGGCAGCGGGCGCCGCTGGACGACTTCCGGCGCCGCTCCGAGGCGCTGCGCCGCCGTGTCGAACTGATCGTGTACCCGAGGCTCCGCGACCTCGACGAGGACGACCCGTCCAAGCTCGCCCTGCGCGCGCTGCTGGAGGAACTTGAGGCCGCGTCCCAGGTGTACGCCGACGGCGCCGAGGTCCTGCACGGAGCCGAGCGCAATCTCATCACCAGTACCGGAGAGATCCTGCTGCCCGAGGAGACCGATGACCAGGATCGTGCCTAGCCGGATCGTGCCCGGGCGACGGGCCGGCGCACCGACAACGGGGTGGCTGGCCGGACTTGTGCCCGGACGAGGTCGTACGGCGGACCGTGCCGCGCTGCTCGACCGGCTGCCGCCCGTGGAGCACCGGCCCGCGGCGGACGAGGAGCAGCTCTTCGAACAGGCCGGGCTGGCCCGGGTGCTGCTGCTCCTGGTGAAGGTGGACCAGGAGGCCGAGTACCTGCTCTGCCGGGAGCTCGCCGAACACGCGCTGGGCACCGTGCCCGAACCCGGCGAGGCGCCGGACATCGGGGAGTCGCCGGAGCTCGGAGGGGAGTACTCGTGACCGGTACCTCGAATGACCGCCACTCGTTCCGGGAGATCAACCCCGTCCAGTCGTTGCGGACGCCGTCCTTCGAGTTCACCGAGGTCGGTCGCCAGGCGGATCTCGCCGAACACGACCGACGGCTGGAGGAGTTGGCCCGAAAGGCAGATTCCCAGCCCGTTCCGGACCGCCTGCTGGATCTGACGCCCGTAGCCGGAACGCTCACGGACCTGTCACTGATTCTCGACGACGACGGCGAAGACCTCCTGGAGGACGCCCGGGCGAACGCCCATGACGGCGAGTACGGCATCGCCCTGGAGCTCCTGACCGAATACCTGCAGAACAAGCCTGAGCACCAAGAGGCCCGCTATCTGCGCGCGTTCTGCATGTACCGCCTGGACGGGCAGGACCAGGTGAAGGCGCTGCGGATCCTGCGTCCGCTGCGCGACGAGCCGATGGAGGCCGATCTGCGCGAGCAGGTCCGTGAGCTCCACCGCGAACTGCGCCGTCGTCTCATCCCACTTGAGATCAGCGCCTACGCCCGGACAGCCCGCTCCGATCCGCGGGGCGCGCTTGAGCGCGCGGAGGCGTTCCTGGAACTGGCCCCGGAAGAAGGCTCCCTGTCCTATCTCGTCGCCCTCGGCCAGGCCAAGCAGGGCGCACTGGAACAGGCCCTCGACACCGCCACCCGGGGCGCCGAGGAAGCGGACGTCGACAAGGATCAGGTGTCGGCGCTGGCACGCAGGTTGCTCCTGTCGTACCTCCGCTCCGCCGCCGAACCGGCCGTCCAGGCGTTCAAGGCACGCAACCCGCGCCTGGCCCGCACCGAGCTGGCCCGCATGGCCCCCCGCTGGCGCCACAACGTCGTCATCGACGACTTCGACGCCTACCTCGCCCTGTGTATCACCAGTCGGGAGCGCACCTCGCCACCGGCGCCGAAGCTGCCCGACGACCGCGCCGACGACGTCTACTCGCTGATCGCCGAGGCGGACGGGCAGACGGCCACGGCCCTGATGCAGGCCGGCCTCGCCGACGCGGCGGAGCAGGTGCTGGCCCGTGTCCTGCCCCTGGTACCGGGCTTCCGCTGGCTCAACTTCCTTTACGCCGCCTGCCTTCTGCGGGTGGGCCGCGATCCGGACCGGGCGGCGGCCTGCGCCGAGATCGCCCGGCGCGACCCCACCATCACCCAGGCCGGCCAACTGCTGGAGGCCATCAGGGGCTGGCAGGAGGCGTCGGTCATCAACCCGGCGATCGCCGAGTACGTCGCCGCCATGAAGTCCGTGAACAGCGGGGTGTCCCCCGACCGGTTGGACACCTTGCACACCTGGCTGACCGCCCTGCAACGCGGGCTTCCCACAGTGCAGGCGGCGGCCCGGTCCGAGCAGGGCAGGCAGGTCGTCCGGGAGCTGGAGAAGGCGATCGGCCAGCGGCTCGCGGAGATCGCGGACGCCGAGATCGTCGGCGACCTCTACGACACGTACGACACCATCATGTCCACGGTGACGGGCGGTGTCCCGAACGTGGCGGCGGCCGACCGGCTCGCCCGTTCCCTCGACGAACTGGCCACGCGGATCAGGGACGCGCGCCGGAATGCCGGGAAGAGCACCGGGGGCGATCCGTGCAAGAAGCTGGCGGAACTGGTGTCCGCGCGCCGCGCGGAGCTCGACCGGGTGAAGACGGGTCTGAAGGTGTCGGATCTCGTCATGCGGTTCAATGACCTGGTCCAGCCGCCCCGGCCGCGGACCGACCCCTTGCTGCCCCAACCCCTCGCTCCGCCGCCACCCCCGGATCCGTACACGCTGCGTACGAAGGTGGCCGGAATCCTCCAGGACGCCCAGAAGCTGCGCCGCGGCTCCAAGAACACCCTGGACCCCCGGGACCTGAAGCTGCTCGACGAGCTGATCGGCACGATCTCGAAGGCGCTGGGATGACGACGGACACCACGGGGACCGCGTCCGGCACCGACCACTGGGACGTGTTCATCAGCTACGCCCGCGAGGACTACATCCAGGCCAAGGACCTGCACGACGCGCTGACCGAGTGTGTGACCGCCGACGGCGCGACGCCGAGGATCTACCTCGATGTGTCCCGCACCAGCGGCACACCCCTGGGCGCGGACTGGCAGAGCTTCCTGGAGGAGGCGCTGCCCCGCAGCCGCCATGTGGTGGCGCTCTATTCGCAGACGTACTTCGACAAGGACGTCTGCCAGTGGGAGCTGCACGAGGCGTACAAGCTGAACCCGCCGGAGGGCGGCCGGCTCATCCCGCTGCTCATCGATCCCGCGGCCGCCGCGAAGGTCCCCTACATCGTGCACCGGATCAACTGGATCCCCACGGCGCGGCCGCACTGGATCGACGAGGTGTGCAAGGTCGTGGGGTTGCGCCCGGCCGAGACCCGTACCGCCCTCCGGTTCGACACACCGGTCACCGGCGTGGTCGCCGGTCACACGCTGCCGCCCCTGAAGGTGACCGGCACGGCACCGGACGGCGTGTCCCCGTGGCCGGCCGGGGCGACGGTCGCCCTGATCGCGCAACCGCCCACCGCCGAACTGACCGGCACACTGTCCGCGTCGGTCACCGGGAGCACCGCGGTCTTCGGCGACCTCGCGTTCCGTACGCCCGCCGCCGAGGTGCGGCTCGTCGCAACCGCCCCCGGCTGCGAACCGGCGACGACCGCGCCCTTCGCGGTGCGGGCACCCGAAGAGCAGCCGTCCTGGGACGAGCCCGACCGTCCTGTCCTCGCCGCGCGCGGACACCCGGTCTTCTTCCCCGACGGCCGGGCGCTGGCCGTACGCAACGGGCGGACCCTGACGTTCCATTCGGCCGAGTACCAGGCCACCGGTACGGCGGAGCTCGGGGAGCGGCCCCGGCTGTGGGCGCGCGGGGAGCACTGCCTGGCCGTCGCCGACTGGTCGGGGCGGGTGGTCCTGGCCGCCCCGGACGGGCGGACCCGGGTCGTGGATCTCCCGGCACCGCACGGTGCGCGGCTCAATGTGCCGGGCGCGCTGGCCTTCGCCGGGGACGTCCTGTACGTCGGTATGTGGGGCGGGTCCGTGTGGTCGCTGTCCCTCGACGTCGAGGAGCCGGAGTTGGTGCTGGAACACCGGTCCGGCGTCCAGGTGTTGGCGGCCGACGGCATGGGTCTGCTGGTAGGCGGTCTCGACGGGAAGCTCACCGACTACGCCGACTATGCGGGGGGCCGGGCCGGAGCGGAGCACACCCTGGAACCGGTGCTTCTCGCCGTCACGCGTATACGGGACTTCGTCCTCCTCGTCGGCGAACACCGCGTGCACCGGCTGGACTTGACCGGTGGACGGCTACTGCAGGTCACCCAGCCCGTGACGGCGATCACCGGGACACTGCCGGGTGGCGAACTGACCGCGATCGTCGACGCGGAAGGCCACGGTGTCTCCTTCGACGCCGAGTTGGCGGTGCGCGTCGGCTTCCGCACCGTGCCGGGCGCCCGGCCGGTGAGCTCCGGACAGGACGGGCGGCTGCTGGTGCTGGAGTATCCCGACGGCT
The DNA here is from genome assembly GCF_040654775.1 of Streptomyces sp. NPDC050636. Classification (NCBI taxonomy): domain Bacteria; kingdom Bacillati; phylum Actinomycetota; class Actinomycetes; order Kitasatosporales; family Streptomycetaceae; genus Streptomyces; species Streptomyces sp. NPDC050636. The sequence continues at coordinate 20,425 of NZ_JBFAIP010000033.1, read as the reverse complement.
CCCACGCCCTGGTCCGCGACGGCCGTACCACCTATCTCTCCGGGCACCCGATGGCCGTGTCCCCGGACGGGCGGCGGGCGGCGGTGTCGGACGGGGAGCGTCTGCTGGTCCTTTCGCCCGAGGAGCTGGACGCCGCCGACGCGAGCGCGGCTCCCCGGAAGGAGCAGGAGGAACCGGCATGACATCCCGTACGGCGCTGGAGAACCGGCCCGAGGTGCTGTGGCGCATGGTCAACGGGCTGTGGTCGGACCTGGAGGAAGGACAGCAGCTCACCCAGGGCCAGTTCGACGCGGTCGTCGAGGCCTGCTTCCGGATCGGCGTGCATCCCACCACCGACGCGGTCACCGCGCTGACCATGCTGACGCGCGCCCACCGGCTGGACGGCACGAACCCCAAGCACCCGTACCACGTCGGGCTGCTCTACCTGCGGCACGGGCGACTGGACGCAGCCGTCCGCTGGTTCACCGCGGCGGCCACCCTGTCTCCCGCCAACCACCGCATCTGGGCCCATCTGAGCCTCGCGCACCGAGGACTCGACGAACAACGGCAGGGCCCCAGCGGCTCCGACGAGAACCATCGCGCGCGTGCCGAGACGATCGCCGCCAAGATCCGCGAGGGCGCCCACGACTTCGGCTCAGAAGACTCGGAGGAAGACTCAGAGGAAGGCTCGGAAGGCTCAGAAGCGGCGCCGCCGCCCGCACTGCCGCTGCTGCGCCCCGGAGAGTGCCGGTGGACCGGCATCCACGACATGGTGGCCGACAGCCGACTGCGCGGCAACACGACGACGCAGACCAGGGACGTACTCGCCGCCGAGCTGGAGAGCATCGTCAAGCTGGCGGGCCGCCGCCGGGGCGGAACGGCCGCGTTCACCGTCCTCGCCGTGCAGTGGATGGTGTACGGCTATCCGAGCGCGACCGTACGTCGCCTGGCGAAGCGGCTGCCGCCGGACGACCGCCCCGCGACGCGCTTGCTGCACCTGGTCTGCGACCTCTTCGAGACCGACCGCGCCGAACTCCCGGCCCGGCTCGCCGACTGCCTCGCCGAGCGCTCCCTGCCCGACGTGCTCATCGCGCTGATTCACCGCCGGCGCCTGTTCTGGCGCCCGCTCCGGTTCCCGGACCTGGGTGCCCACGCGGCGGCGCGGGAGTTCACCGACGGCGATCCTGAGCGGTACGAGAAGGCGCTGCGGCTGGTGGCGGAGCAGCTCGACCCCGACCCGGCCGAGCCGATGGCGGACGTCCCGCAACGGTCCGATCGCGCCGCGCCGGACGCGCCGGGTCCCGACGAGCGGCTGGCGGCTTTCGAGGAGGCCGCCGCCGGCCTGACCGACCTCGCGAAGGACGCACAGGCCCAGGCCAAAGCCCTGGCCTCGGCCACAGTGGCGGACGCGACCGACTACGCCCGGGTCTCCGGGGACCGGGACGTCCTGACGGTCCTGGTGAAACGCCTGGAGGCCGTGCGGCAGGCCCGGTTGGAGGAGCTGCAACGGTTCCAGGACTCCGAGCCGTCCGGTCTGGTGATGGCCTTCGAGGAGTTCCAGCGGCGGGTGGGCGAGTGCCTGGCCCTGTTCCAGGAGCCCCTGGGCAGTTTGCGGACCATCCTGAGCAAGCGGATCGGCAAGCGACTGGCGGCGAAGGAGAAGGACTTCCCGCCGACCGCACCCGCGCCCACGGACCAGGCACGGTCACTGGAGGACCGCCTGTCCGCCTTGGAGCGGCCGACCGCCGCACCGGCCCCGCACACCCCCACCCCCGACGAACAGCTGGCCCTGTTCGAGGAGGTGGCCGCCCGGCTGTCCGGCCTCACCAACGACGCGCTCGACCACGCCAAGACCCTGGCCAAGGCCGCAGTGGACCACGAGACCGACTACGCCCGCGCCACGGGAGACCAGGGAATCCTCACCGACCTGGTGGACCGTCTGGAAGCCGTACGAATGGGCCGGCTGGAGGCCCTGCAACAGCTCAAAGCCCCCGAGACCTCGGCATCCGGCCTGGTCATGCCCTTCGCCGAGTTCCACCGGCGGCTGGAGGAATGCGAGACGCGCTTCCAGGAAGGCCCGGGCAGTCTGCGCAACATCCTCACCAAGAGGGTCCGCAAGAAGCTGGCGGCGAAGCAGGCGGAGTTCGCCACCGTCACGCCCATGCCCTCGCCGCCCGCCCTCGCTCTCGCGGAACGCCTCTCCGAACTGGAGGGGCAGCAGCCCCGTACGACCGCTGATGCCCCGACGGCAACCGGCGCTCCGCCCTCTTCATCCGTTCCGCCTCCCGATCGGCGCCCCGCTCCCCCGCCGCTGCCCGCCCAAGCCGGTCCCCGAGAGCGGGTCGACCACGCCCGGGCCGCCGCCGAGCAGAGCCTCGACGCCAACTTCTCGGACGCCTGGCGGACGCTGGACGCCTATCCGGTCGGGTTGAGGCACCGGGAGGCTGTCGCCCTGTTGCGCGCCTGCCTCGGCGGGCAGCAGGCGGAGACCGATCTGCGGCTGGGGCGGACGACGGCGGCCCGGCGGCGCTGGAACGCGATGCTCGCCGACGACCCCCTGCACCCCGCCGTACTGCGCAACCTCGCGGTGGCGCATACCTCCGCCGGGGACCTGGGCCCGGCCGCACAGGCGTGGAGCCGCCATCTCGAAGCGCTGTATCTGGGTGCTGTGCTGGACGGCGACATCCGCCGCGGCGCCGCCGAACGCGCCGAACTGCACCGCGTTCTGGCCGCGTCCTTCGGCACGGCCCCCCTCTGCCCGCGTCGCACGGCCGGCCGGGAGCCGGACGGGGACTCGGGGCAGGTGGTGCCGGTGCTGGCCAGCGCCGGCAAGGTCGCGACCGCTGTCGCCCATCTACGGCTGGAGGAGCTCAACCACGCCCTCTCCCACCACGGCGCGACCCTCCTCCTCGGCGTCGGCCGCTCCGTCGAGGACACCGAGCTGGCCGCCGCCCGGGACCGTCGTACGGCCGCCGTCGCAGCAGCCGTACGGCTGCTGCCGCCCAGGGTCCGGGCCCCCTTCGGGAAGCTGTGCCGCAAGATGATCGACGAGGCGTACCGCGAGGCCTCCCAGGCGCGGGGGCGCACCCGGAGGCCACGTTATGAGGCCGAGGAGGAGGCGCACCTGGAATGGGCGCGCGGCCGGCTCCTGTGGAAGGACCGACTCGTCAAGGCTGCACGGAGCCGGGACGCCGAATGGCCGCTCGCCGAGCACTCCGGCGACGTGATCGCGAATCTGAGCCTCGTCGACTCGCTGCCCCTGGATCCGGCGGACGAGGCGATGCGGCGCGTCGCCCAGCAGGTGGGTGTCCAGGGCGATCCCACGGAGGCCATCGAGCGGTACAACCAACTCTCCGAGCTCGTCTGCGACTTCGCCCTGGGGCGGATCTACGCGGCGGCCGACGAGTCGGCGTCCGGCCCTGCCACGCGGCACTTCTCCGACCGGTTCCGGCGCATGGCGCGCTCCTGGGGGCGCAACGGCGACGCCATCCCCGAGCGGTACGCCGACCTCCTCGACGACCCGCACCGCCTCTACTACGCGTCCGTGGAGTCGGCGTTCGGGATCCTGGACAACCTGAGGAAGTCCGGCCTCCCCGCCGACGACCGGCAACGCGACATCCTCACGGCTGCCGTGACCTCGTTGGAGCGCTGGGTGGAGCGCCTCCCCGGAGCCACCGGCCCCGCCCGCACCCTGGCCGTGCTTCTCGCCACCCTCGACCTGCACGACGAGGCCCAGGAGGTGTTGTCCAGGGCCAGGCGTGAGGCGTTCGGTGCGCGGGGGCGACGGCAGGTCGCCCTGTCGTTCGTCCGTCTCGACCTCACCCGCGGGAGGTTCGCCGAGGCCGTGGACCTGGTGCGGGAGCTCCTCGACGATGACGACGGCTCCGACGAGGAGCGGCTGCGCGGCCTGCTCACCGAGGCCTACAACCTCTGGATCAACTCCGGGAACAACACCCCCACCGCGTCGAGCATCGCCGAGGACTTCGCGCGGTGGACCGACCCCGACACCGTCAAGGACCTCCGACTGCTGGTCGTGGCGGCGACATTGACCGAGGACCGCAGCGGTCTGGACCCCGTGACCGCCACGCGTGCGCTCTCGAACGATCTGCGCGAGCTGTTGGAGCAGGATCCGGACAACGTGGAGGCGCATTACCATCTGGCCGTCGCGCTCTACCAACAGGCGCTGGCGGTACGTGAGCAGATGCGTTCCGCCACCGGCGAGAATCGCGCGCCCCTGCGCAAGCAGCTCAAGGGGGTGGTGGAGGTGTGCGCGGAGTGCGCGTCCGGGCTCCTGCACTCCGGGACTCTCACCGACAAGGAGCGGATCGAGAGCATCCGGAAGATCCTTCGAGCGGTACGCCCGACGGAGGAATGACCGCCACCGCCCGAGCAAGGCACTTGAGAGTGCGGTGATTCCGGGGATCGATGTGCGAGCGGAGCGCGTCAGCGACTTCCCTGATGCCGTGGTGGTGGAGGCGGTGTCCATCGGCCGGCCGGGCAGGTGCCCGCACGTCCGCGTCCCCGCCCGTCCGCGTCCCCGCACGTCCGGTTCGCCGTGCTCAGCCACGAACCCTTGTGCTCGTTTCTGTTCTACATAACACTCTCAATACACAGAAACGCGCACCACTGAACATGTTCGAACCTTGAGTGACGGCCGGTCGAGTCGAGGAGAGCAGACATGACGCAGTTCAGCCGCCGTAGATTTGTGAGCGCGGCCATGGTGGGGGTCGCGTCCGTGGGTGTCGCCCTGGGCGGCGGCCGTACGCCCCTCGCCCAGGCCGCCAGCCCGCGGGGGCTGACCATCCGCGGGAACGAATTCCTGCTGGACGGCGAGCCGTTCCGGATCCTCTCGGGTGCCTTCCACTACTTCCGGACACATCCCAAGGACTGGCGCGACCGGTTGCTGCGGATGCGGGCCATGGGCCTGAACACGGTGGAGACCTACGTCGCCTGGAACTTCCACCAACCGTATGAGGGGAAGACCGACTTCACCGGATGGCGCGACGTCGCAGCCTTCGTACGGATCGCGGACGAGGTCGGGCTCAAGGTGATCGTGAGACCGGGACCGTACATCTGCGCGGAATGGGACTTCGGCGGCCTGCCGGCCTGGCTCCTCAAGGACAAGGACGCGCCGCTGCGCCGCTCCGACCCCGCCTACGAGCGGGCGGTTGACGCCTGGTTCGCCGAACTGCTGCCCCGGTTCGTCGATCTCCAGGCCACGCGCGGCGGGCCCATCATCGCCATGCAGGTCGAGAACGAGTACGGCAGCTACGACGACGACCATGCGCACCTGGAACATCTGCGGGACACCATGCGGGCACAGGGCGTGGACAGCCTGCTCTTCTGCTCCAACGGAGCCACCCAGGAAGCGCTGAAGGACGGCAGCCTTCCCGACCTCCTCTCCACCGTCAACTTCGCCGGGGACCCCACCGGACCCTTCGCCGAGCTGCGCGAATTCCAGCCGGACAAGCCCCTGTTCTGCACGGAGTTCTGGGACGGCTGGTTCGACCACTGGGGGGAGCAGCACCACACCACCGACCCGGCGCAGACCGCCGCCGACGTGGAGAAGCTCCTCGAAGCGGGAGCGTCGATCAACTTCTATATGGCGGTGGGCGGAACGAACTTCGGCTGGTTCGCGGGCGCCAACCTGAGCGGTAGCTCCTACCAGCCCACCGTCACCAGCTACGACTACGACTCCCCGATCAGCGAATCCGGCGAACTCACCGAGAAGTTCCACAAGGTGCGTGACGTGCTGGCCAAGTACACCACCTTGCCCGGCACGCCCCTGCCGGCCACGCCGCGCCGCATACCGGCCCAGAGGGTCGCCGTCCGCGAGTCGGTGCCGCTGATGGACGTGCTCGACGCGCTGAGCACTCCGGTACGGCGTACCGCTCCGGTCCACATGGAGGCGCTCGGGCAGTCGTACGGACTGATCCACTACCGCACCCGGGTGCGCGGGCCGCAGGGGACCAAGGGGCTGAGGGTCACGGGCCTGGGCGACCGTGCCCTGGTGTTCGGCGACGGAGAGCGCATAGGCACCTTCGACCGAAACCAGCCGGACCACACCGTCGACTTCACCGTGGCCGGCACGTCCAGCACCCTCGACCTCCTGGTCGATCCCACCGGACGGATCAACTTCGGCCAGGGACTCAATGACCCCAAGGGAATCAGCGGCAAGGTTCTCCTCGACGACGAGGAACTGAGCGACTGGGAGATCCGCCGGCTGCCTCTCGACGACCTCTCGGCTCTGAAGTTCGGCAGCGGAGACAAGCCGACCGGCCCCGCGTTCCACCGGGCCCGGGTTCATGTCGACACCCCGGCGGACGGCTTCCTCGCGTTTCCCGGCTGGGACAAGGGCATGGTGTGGCTCAACGGGTTCCCGCTCGGCCGGTACTGGTCCCTCGGCCCGCAGGTCACCCTGTACGCGCCGAGCCATCTGTGGCGGCGGGGGCGGAACGAGCTCGTCGTCCTGGAGATGGAGCGGACCGGGGACCGGATCGAGGTACGGTCCGAGCCCGACATCGGTCAGGTTCCGCCTCTTTGAGAGGTGGGTGGGTCTGGACCCACCCACCCGTACGCCCAGGCCCATACCGCGCCGCCCACGCACTCCGTAGCGTCGACACCACAACTAGACGGAGGAAGAAAGTCATGGCAAAGACCAACGACGCTCAGGTCGAGGAAGCTCAGCTCAACACCCCGCACGTCCAAAAGGCCTTCGACACGGCGAAGAAGGGCATCGTGCTCTATGGCGTCGTCAGCGCCATCGTCCTCGGCACGGTTGCCGTGATGGCGTTCCGCGGCGAGTCGGTGACCTCGTTCATGTGGGTCCGGTCGGCCATCCTGCTTGTGGTCTCCGTGCTGATCCACCGGATGGCCGTGAGCGCTTCACAGGGATCGCGACGGGCGTACGAGCGCTTGAGCACCCTCACCATCATCCTGCCGATCGCGATCATCGGCGTCGACCTGATCCCCGGCCTCTGCCCGGCGTGGTACGCCGTGATGCAGGGCGTCTCCGCCCTGGGCCTCCTCCTTGCCGCATCCGTCGTCAAGGGTGCCGGAATGCGCGCCGTATTCCCCAAGACTTCGTAAGGCGCGACCGCCACGCCAACAGCCGTCCTGTCCCGGGTACTTGTCACCCGGGACAGGACGGCTGTTTGTCGTGTTGGGCGCGTTGCGCGCGTTGCGCGCGTTCTACTTGATCTGGATGTCCGCCGTTCCCCCCTCCGTCCCCACCAGGTGAAGCCGGTGGCTCCCCAAGCGGAGGTCGAGCTCCTTGGCCAGCTTCAGGCTCACACCATGTGAACTGAGCTTCACATAGCTCTCGCTCACCTCTTTGATATCCAGCTCAAGGTTCTGGATCTTGATTGACGTCCCTGAGCGTGCATGAACGGTGCATGAGCTTCCCGCGCAGCGCGCATCGACGTCCTCAGGGGCGCAGCCGGTCACCGCCAACAGCGGAGTAGCAAGCAGGAGAACAGATGCAACGACATGTGCGGAGCGGGGCATTGAGATCTCCTGACGTCTGGTTCGTGGAAGCTGGAACAGTCCGTTCCGGGCTGCACTGATCCGTGGGGGACGTTCGTCGATGGTTGTCTGTCCGCAGACCGTTTCCGGGTACGTCCGCAGGAACGGCCGACGCTGGAGAAGGTAGGGTCGACAGACCCACCCCTGGTATCCCGCTACGCCCCGTCGCGGGTGGGTCCAGCCCCACTCCTTCCACGCCGTCGCGGTGGCCGTCGGTGGCGCGGCCACTCCGCGCCCCGGCACCGCCCAGCCACCGTCGTTCTACTGCCGCCTGACACCTGCCGGCAGCACTTGAACACCCTTGCCCGGGTGCGACGGGGTGTGTTCTCGTGGTCCCGATCGTGTGTGTGCGGGGCGAGGGGGACATCGATGGCCGACGGTACCGGGCAGCTGCTGGCCATCAGCGACCTGCACATCAGCTACGCCGAGAACCGTGCCCTGGTCGAGCGTATGGTGCCCGACTCCGACGACGACTGGCTGCTCGTGGCCGGGGATGTCGCCGAGACCGTGGCCGACATCCGCTGGGCCCTCAAGACGCTGGCGAGCCGCTTCCGCAAGGTCGTCTGGGCTCCCGGCAACCACGAACTGTGGACCCATCCGAAAGACGCCGTCACCCTCCGCGGCGCCGCCCGCTACGAGCACCTGGTCGACCTGTGCCGCGACCTGGGCGTGACCACCCCCGAGGACCCCTACCCGGTCTGGCACGGCCCCGGCGGCCCGGTCGCCGTGGCGCCGTTGTTCCTGCTGTACGACTACAGCTTCCTGCCGGCCGGCTGCGCCACCAAGGACGAGGGACTTGCCTACGCGCACGAAACCGGCGTCATCTGCAACGACGAGTACCTGCTGCACCCCGACCCCTACCCGAGCCGCGAGGCCTGGTGCCGGGACCGGGTGGCCGAGACCGAGCGCCGACTCGCCGCGCTCCCCGACGACTTGCCCACGGTCCTCGTCAACCACTACCCGCTGGACCGCCACCCCACGGACGTCCTGTGGTACCCCGAGTTCGCCATGTGGTGCGGCACCCGGCTGACCGCCGGCTGGCACCGCCGATTCCGCGTGGGCGCCATGGTCTACGGCCATCTCCACATCCCGCGGACCACCTGGCACGAGGGCGTCCGCTTCGAAGAGGTGTCGGTGGGCTATCCCCGCGAGTGGCGCAACCGCCCGGGGCCGCCCGGCAGACCGCGCCGCATCCTGCCGACGGAAGGGCACGGCCGGTGATCGAGGAGTTGCTCCCGGACTCGGTGGTGGCCGTGGAGACCTACGGTGACGACGAGGCCGACCAGGCCCCGCTCTACCCCGAGGAACAGGCGGTGGTGGCGCGGGCGGTGGACAAGCGTCGCCGCGAGTTCGCCGCCGTGCGCGGCTGCGCCCGCCGCGCCATGGAGAAGCTCGGCGTGCCGCCGCAGCCCGTCCTGCCCGGTGAGCGCGGCGCCCCGCGCTGGCCGGAGGGCCTGCTCGGCAGCATGACCCACTGCGACGGCTACCGCGCCGCCGCCCTGGTGCGCGCCACCGACCTGGCCTCTCTCGGCATCGACGCCGAACCCCACGGTCCGCTCCCGGACGGCGTCCTGAGCCCCGTCGCGCTCCCCGCCGAGCAGGAGCGCCTGGCCCTCCTCGCCGCCCGGCAGCCCGCCGTCCACTGGGACCGGCTGCTGTTCAGCGCGAAGGAGTCCGTCTACAAGGCGTGGTTCCCCCTGACGGGGAAGTGGCTGGGCTTCGAGGAGGCGGACATCGAGATCCACGCGGACCCTGGAACGGCGCCGCACGGCCGCTTCCGCGCCGAACTGCTCGTTCCCGGACCGCTGGTGGGCCCCCGACGGCTCGGACACTTCGAGGGGCGGTGGACCGTCCGCCAGGGCCTGGTCACGACCGCGGTGACGGTCCACCACCCTTGATCCCACGCCGCGGTCGGACGGCCTGGACCGGGTGGGACTGGGCCGGGTGGGGCTAGCCCCACCGCCCGCGGGGCGTAGCGGGATACCAGCACAGACCGTCCGGGCATACGTTCTCCAGTAGCGGTCGGGTACATCGATTCCCGGCTGGCAGAATGGCGCCGTGGCGAAAGGAACAGACGGATGAGGCTGCCTGCGGGAGGCGGTCCACTGCGCTGGTGGGTCGAGATCGTGCGTGGGTTGTACCGGTCCGCGGTACTGACCGGACTGACCTGGCTGATGCCGGCGGTATGGCTGGCCGTCGGGCTGGGCGGCTCCCAAGCGGTCAGCTCCTGGTCTGAGGGGCTGAGCGCGCCCCTGATCGTCCGGGCGCTGGTGACCCTCGGACAGATTTTGATGGTGATTCTGTGGATCACCGTGGCCGTCTGGGTCGTGCACCCACTGACCAGCCGGCCCCTCGCCAAGGCCGCGCGCCGATGCGCGGAACGCTGGCTGGACGTGCGGATCGAGGTGACCTACCGCTCCGTTCCACAGGTCAGCCGTATGTCGACGGGTTACTGGTGGGACGGCCACGAGTACCACCGATCCGAACGGGAAGCGCGCCGCCGGGCCAGGGTGCACGCCCGATTCCATGATCCGCAATTGCACTGGGACGGGCTGTGGGGCGTGGTCGCCGGTGTGACCGTGCTACCGGTCGCGGCCCTGCCGCTGCTCGGGCTCGCCGGCGGCGTGTACATGACGTTGACGCCGGATCTCATCGGATACGGCGTCGCCCTGATCGTCGCCGGCCTGGCCGCTGCCCCGTTCGCGTGGCGGATCTTCGGGCCCCCGGCGCTTCGGTTCCTCGGACCGATCCCGCGCTCGTGGCTCGGTCGGCGGGTGAAGGAGCTGGAAGCCATCCAGGCGGACCTGACCCAGACTCAGGCAGCCGAACTGGAGCGCATCGAGCGGGATTTGCACGACGGAACCCAGGCCCGGCTGCTCGCCATGGGTATGTCCGTGGGGGCCGCCGAGCAACTCGTCGACACTGACCCCGCCGCCGCAAAGGCGATCCTCGCCGAGGCCCGTACCGCGTCTGCGACCGCGCTCGCCGAGCTGCGCTCGCTGGTCCGCGGCATCAACCCGCCCGTGCTCGCCGAGCGCGGCCTGGTGGACGCCGTCCGGGCCCTGGCGCTCGACGCTCCTGTCGAGATCGCCGTGCACAGCACGGTGCCCTCCCGAGTCGAGCGTCCCGTCGAGTCGGCGGTCTACTTCGCCGTCGCGGAACTGATGGCGAATGTCGCCAAGCATGCCGAAGCCTCTCAGGTGACAGTCGAATTCGGCTATGCGCAGCAGATGCTCACCGCGACGGTGACCGACGACGGGATCGGCGGAGCCGTCGCCTCGGCAGGCTCAGGGCTGCGCGGGATCGAGCGTCGGATGGCGGCATTCACCGGCCGTCTGGAGATCGACAGCCCCACCGGGGGTCCCACTCACATCACTGTGGCGGTGCCATGCGCGTTGTCGTAGCCGAAGACCTCTTCCTGCTCCGCGACGGGATGGTCCGCATCGTCGAGGCGCACGGGCACACCGTGGTCGCAGCGGTCGACACGGGGCCCGACACGCTGGATGCGCTGCTCACCCTGCGGCCGGACGCGGCGATCGTGGACGTCCGACTGCCGCCGACGTTCTCCGACGAAGGACTTCAGGCCGCTCTCGCCGCCCGCCGGGAGGTTCCGGGGCTGCCTGTGCTCATCCTCTCGCAGCACGTGGAACAGCTGTATGCGCGCGAACTTCTCGCCGACGGGCACGGCGGCGTCGGCTACCAGCTCAAGGATCGGGTCCTGGACGCCGGCCAGTTCATGGACGCGCTCAACCGCGTCGCCGGCGGCGGTACGGCACTTGACCCGACGGTCGTCGCGAAACTGCTTGGCAGACCCATGCGGACCGATCCGCTCGCCACGCTCACCGAGCGGGAACGCTCGGTGCTCGCGCTGATGGCCGAGGGCCTCTCCAACACGGCGATCGCGGGCCGGCTGTTCCTGAGCGAGGGCGCCATCAGCAAGTACACGACCACGATCTTCGCCAAGCTCGGCCTCGCCACCGACGACGACACCAACCGCCGGGTCCGGGCGGTCCTCACCTATCTCGGCGCCGACGCACCGAACGATCAGTGAAGGCACACGTCAGTTCCTGAGCACGTGGTGCCGGGAACATGCGGACCTGCCCTGGTGATCGGGGCCGGTCCGGCGTGAGCCGGGCAACCAGCAAGCAGCGCAGTCGGCTGCCGCGATTCCGCACACCGTTACGGCCAGTGAGTGGGTCTTGACCCACCGCGCACACGGCGTAGAGCGACGCCGAGGACGCCAAGCGACCAGCACACGGAAGGACAAGATCATGTCCGCAGTGATTGAAGTGCAGAACCTCCACAAGAAATACGGCGACCTGGTGGCGGTCGATGATGTGTCCTTCACCGTCGAGGAAGGTGAGATCTTCGGGATCGTCGGCCCCAACGGCGCAGGCAAGACCACGACCCTGGAATGCATCGAGGGGCTGCGGAAGCGCGACAGCGGGGAGATCCGCGTGCTCGGCAGCGACCCCCACGCACAGCGGGCCGAGATCACCCAGCGGCTCGACGTCCGGCTCCAGGACAGCGGGCGGCCCGACCGGCTGCAGGTCGCCGAGGCGCTGTCGCTCTACAGCTCCTTCTACCGCGACCCCGCCGACTGGCTTCAGCTCATGGGGTCACTCGGGCTCACCGGCAAGGCCAAGCCCCCCTTAGGCACGTCGTCCGAGAGCCAGGAGCAGCGCCTGTCCGTCGCACTGGCCCTGGTCGGGAACCCTCAGGTGGCGGTCTTCGACGAGCTCACCACCGGCCTGGACCCGCAGGCCCGGCGCGACACATGGGAACTGATCGAGACCGTCCGCGCCAGCGGCATCACCATCCTCCTCGCCACGCACTTCATGGAGGAGGCGGAGCGGCTGTGCGACCGGATCGCCCTGATCAGCAAGGGCCACGTCGCGACGGTCGACACACCGTCCGGACTGATCGAGCGGATCCAGAGCGACACGCGGATCACGTTCCGCCCGTCCGTGCCGTTCGACGACCACCTCCTGACCCGGCTGCCCGACGTGACCGGCATGACCCGCGAGGGCGACTACGTGACGGTCACCGGCACCACCGACGCGCTGTACGCGGTCACGTCGGAACTGGCGCGCCACACCGTCATGCCCGAGCACCTCCGTGTCGAACAGGCGACACTGGAGGACGCGTTCCTCGCCCTCACCGGCAACGACCTCACAGCGAAGTAGCAGCCGGGGCCGCGGGGCCTCAACCGGCGGCCGCCTCCTCGCGCCCCTCCATGTCCCGGACGCGGGCGGCCAGTTCCCGCGGGGTGCGCCGCTCGAACACCTCGGTGAGGCTGAGCGACACGCCGCTCATGTTCTCGAACTCCTGGATCGCCACGGCGGCGAGCATGGAGTTCCCTCCGTACGCGAAGAAGTCCGTGTCGGCGTTGACGTCCTCGCGCCGGAGGGTGCTCCGCCACAGCGCGGTCAGCCGGTCCGTCAGCTCGTCCAGGTCCGGGTGGTGCAGCTCCAGCCGTGTCGGGGCGAGGTTCGCGCGCCGGTCGGCGACCATCCGCTCCAGTGCGGGGTAGTCGACCTTCCCGCTGGCGTTGATCGGCATCGGGTCGACCGTGACGAGGTCGCCGGGAAGCATCGCCCGGGACAGGCGGGCACCGGCGTGCGTCCAGACGCTCCCGGTGTCGAGCGAGCCGGCGGCCGGCTCCAGGCAGCCGATGAGCACGGCGTCCGCACTCGGGTCGCCGACCATGACCACCGCAGCGGCACCGACTTCGGGGTGCGCGAGGAGCGTCGACTCGATCTCGCCGAGCTCGATACGGTTCCCGCGGAGTTTGACCTGCCGGTCGCTCCGGCCGAACAGGTCGAGCACTCCGTCCGCACGCCAGCAGGCCACGTCGCCCGTACGGTAGAAGCGGCCATACTCGCGGTGTTCACCGAAGCGCTGCGCGTTGAGCTCCGGCCGGCCGTGGTACCCGATCGCCACGCCGATGCCCGAGATGCAGAGTTCCCCACGGACGCCGACGGGCAGTTCGCGACCGTGCTGATCGACCACATGGACCTGGGTGTTACGGATCGGCCGGCCGACGTCGAGGCGGGCCGCCGGGTGTTCCGTGACAACGCGTGACGTCGACCAGATGGTCGTCTCCGTGGGCCCATAGGCGTGGTGCAACACGCAGCCGGCGGCCACCAGCCGCTGGGCCAGGGAGACCGGCACGGGCTCACCGCCCACTATGACGCTGCGGCCCCGCAGGCAGCCCTCCATCCGGTCGATGACCAGCCGCCAGGTCGTCGGCGTCGCCTCGACGAACCGCACCCCGTACCGCTCCACCAGCTCCCTCAGGACCCGGCCGTCGCTCCTGGCCCGGTCGGGGGCAGCCACCAGGCGGCCGCCGGAGACCAGCGACACGTGCAGTTCGATGCCGGACATGTCGAACGCGAACGTCGTCGTCCACAGCATCGTGTCACCGGGCTGCGCCTCCAACTGCTCAGCGAAGTGCGCGGCCACATTGGCCAGGGCCGCGTGTGTGACGAGGGTCCCCTTCGGCCGGCCGGTCGATCCCGAGGTGTAGATCAGGTACGCGCAGGACTCCGGGTCCACCTCCACGGGCGAGACGTCGGCCGTCTTCGCATCCGAGGCCGCGTCGACCGCCGGCGCGGTCAGCACCACGAGTCCGTGGTCGGCGAAGTGCGCCATGTCCTCGGTCGCCACGAGCAACTTCGCGGCCGAGTCGGTGAGTTGGTAGCGGATCCGCTCCTCGGGGTGGGCCGCGTCCAGGGGCAGGTACGCCGCGCCCGCCAGCCAGGTCCCGAGGACCGCCGCGACCAGCTCGGGCCCGCGCGGGAGGGCTATCGCCACCACGTCCCCCGGTCGGAGGCCGGCGCCCCGGACGAGAGCGCTCATGGCGTGTGCCGCGCTCCACAGTTGCCCGTAGCCGACCGACCGGTCACCGTCCACGACGGCGACGGCATCCGGCGTCCGCAGAACGTGCTCGTGGACGGCGTCGAGGACCGAGGCGGGCTCGACGGGCCGGGCCGTGTCGTTCGCCGCCCCGATGATCTCGTGGTCCCTCTCGCTCCACCAGTGGAGGTCCCCGACCGCACGCTCGGGGGCGTCCGTGAACGAGGACAGCACCGACTCGTAACGCGCCAGCAGCAGTTCGGCGTGGGGCCGCTCGAAGAGCTCGGTCCGGTAGACGGCCCGTACCGAGACGCCGTCGTCGGTCGAGGTGGTGGAGAGGTGGAGGTCGAACTTGCCGAAGCCGCTCGCGGCGGGGAACGGCCTGGCCACGAGGCCGCCGAGGGTGAAGGCGGCGGGACCGCGCTCCGTCCGGTGGTCGTACACGTGCCGGAACGGCAGGGACCCTCGGCCGGACCGCGCCGCGGGCATGAGGTCGGCATACGCGTCCACGGCCACGTCGGCGTGCGCCACGGCCGTCAGCAGTCGCTCGCTGCTCCGGCGCACCAGGTCGCGCACGCTCTCCTCCCGGTCCACCCGCAGCCGCAGCGGCACGTGGGTGACGTGGTATCCGATCGTGCGGGCGGCGTGCGCCGGCCTGACGTCGACCGGGGAGCCGACGAGCAGGTCGGGTCCGGCGCCGTGCGCGTCGAGCAGCACGTAGTACGCGGCCAGCAGGACCGCGGACTCCGGGACCCCGAGGTCGTCGGCGAGCCGCCGGACCGCGGACACCGTACGCGGCGGCAGCTCGCGGCCGACCTGCGCCGCCGCCGGCGTCGGCCGGTCCGGCTCGGGCACGGCGCACGCCAGCTCCATGCCGTCGGTGCTCGCGCCCGCCAACTCCTCGCGCCAGAAGGCGAGGCTCTCCCCGCTCGGCGGCGGCTCTGTCCACCCGGGCACCGCTGCGAGGCCCTCCTCCTGCGCTCCGTCCGCGTGCTCGTACGCGGACATCAGCTCCTCCCGGAAGACCGAGGCGGACACCTCGTCGAAGACCAGGTGGTGCGCCGTGACGCAGAAGACGTCCGTGTCCGGGGAGCGGAAGAGGGCCGCCCTCAGCATCGGCCCGCCGTCCAGGCCGAAAGGTACGGCGGTCACGGTCGCCAGGTCGTCCTCGGTGGGCTCGCCCGGCAGTACGACCTGCACCACGTCGAGCCGGATTGCGTCCGGGCCGACCACGCGCTTGACCAGCCGGGTGCCCTCGCTGCGGTAGACGGTGCGCAGCGCCTCGTGGCGCCGCAGCACGACGGCCAGCGCCGTGCCGAGCCGGGACGCATCCACGTGTCCTGCGACGGCGAACGCCACGGACAGATTGTTCACGGGGGTGCCCGGCGCCAGCGACTCAAGCAGCCACAGGGCCTCTTCCTTCGGAGAGAGCTCCGCTTCATCACCCCGTTCCGCAGGCGTATTCCCCTTCGCGGAATTCATCACGTCGCTCCTTCACAAATCCGTTGACTCCGCCGGTTTTCCCCTGGGTGCCCGACCACGCTAGATGCCCAATTCCTTGTCGATGAGATCGAATATCTCGTCGTCCGTCGCCCCGCTGATGTCCTTGTCGTCGGGCGCGCTGTCCGCGTCCCCGCCGCGGAATTCCTCCACGATGCCCTCAAGGCGGCTCATGATCTTCGCTTTCTTGCCGCCCCGCTGAGCTATCCCGGAGAGCAGGGACTTGAGCCGGTCGAGTTCGCTGAGCACCGGCTCGTAGTCGATTTCCTGGTCGGCGATCCTTTCCCGGAGATATCCGGCGAGCTCGGCGGGAGTGGGGTAGTCGAAGACCACCGCGGCGGGCAGCCGCAGCCCGACGGCGCTGCTGATCCGGTTACGGAGTTCCAGCGCGGTCAGCGAGTCGAAGCCGAGCTGGCGGAAGTACCGGGCGGACTCGATGGATTCGGGGCCGGGCCTGCCGAGCACGAGGGCCGCCTGGGTCAGGACCAGATTCGTGATCGCGCCTTCGAGCTGTTCGGGCGGCAGCGCGGCCAGCTGGTTCGCCAGGTTCTTGCCGGCGTCCGGCCCCGCCGCTGCGGCGGTGCGTCGACCGGGGCGGACCAGGCCGGTGACCAGGGCGGGGACGGCAGTTCCGAGGCGGCGCAGCGCGGGCAGGTCGAGGCGGGCCGTCACCAGCAGCGGGTCCGTCTGTCCTGCGGCCGCGTCCAGCAGGGCGAGCCCGTCGGGTGTGGCCAGCGGCCGCAGCCCCTGCCGGCCCATCCGCTGCCGGTCGGCGTCCGTGATCTCGCCGGCCATGCCCTGTTCCCAGGGGCCCCACGCCAAAGACACGGCGGGCAGGCCCTGGTGGCACCGGTGGGCGGCAAGGGCGTCCAGGAAGGTGTTGCCTGCCGCGTAGTTGGCCTGCCCCGGGGTGCCCAATACCCCGGCCACCGAGGAGAAGAGGGTGAAGGTGTCCAGGTCCAGGTGGCGGGTCAACTCGTGCAGGTGCCACGCCGCATCGGCCTTCGGGCGCATGACCTGCCGTACCCGGTCCGGGGTGAGCGACCCGATGACACCGTCGTCGAGAACGCCCGCCGTGTGGATGACCCCCGTCAGCGGTGCCTCCGTCGGCACACCGGCGATCACCCCGGCCAGCTGGTCCCGGTCCGCCACGTCACAGGCCACCACCTGCACGCTCGTCCCGGAGCCGGCCAACTCGGCGACCAGTTCCGGCATCCTGGACGTGCCCATGCCGCGCCGCGAGGCCAGCAGCACGCGCCGGGCCCGCCCGGTCGTCGCCAGATGCCGGGCGACGAGGCCGCCCAGCGCACCGGACGCACCGGTCACCAGTACCGTGCCCACACGGCCGGCCGACGAGGGAACGGTCAGGACGACCTTCCCGACGTGCCGGGCCTGGCTCAGGAACCGGAAGGCCTCCACCGCGCGCCGCACATCCCAGCACGCCACCGGCAACGGCCGCAGCACACCCTCCGCGAACAGCCCCGACAGCGACGACAGCAGCCCGCCGATCGCATCCGGGTCCTGAAGCAGCAGGTCGAACGTCCGATAGGCAACCTGATGATCCCGCTCCACCCGGCCGGGGTCGCGCACGTCGGCCTTGCCCATCTCGATGAACCGCCCGCCGGGACGGGTCAACCGCAGCGACGCATCCACGAACTCCTCTGTCAGGGAGCCCAGCACCACGTCCATGCCGCGTCCACAGGACTCCGCACGGAACGCCTCCTCGAACTCCGTGGTCCGGGACGACGCCAAGTGCCGTTCATCCAGGCCGAGTTCACGCAACGCCCGCCACTTCGACGGCGACGCGGTCGCGAAGACCTCGGCGCCCAGGTGCCGGGCCACCTGCACGGCGGCCATCCCCACACCACCCGCGGCGGCGTGGATCAGCACCCGCTCACCACGCCGCAGCCCGGCCAGCTCCGCCAGCGCGTAATACGCGGTCAGAAACGCCATCGGCGCACCGGCCGCTTCCGCCGACGACCAGCCCGACGGCACCCGCGTCACGGCGCGCGCATCGGCCACCGCCACGGGCCCGAACGCGGCCGGGAACAGACCCATCACCGCGTCCCCGACCGCCGGTTCCACCACGCCCGGCCCGGTCTCCAGCACGACACCGGTGCCTTCGAGCCCCAGCGCCCCCGCCTCACCGGGGTACCTGCCCAGCACGTTCAGAACGTCGTGGAAGTTCACGCCGGCCGCGCGCACCGCCACCCGCACCTCACCGGCCGCCAGCGGCCGCCGCCCGTCCTCGTACTCCTCCAGCACCAGGTTCTCGACCGTGCCGCGCTCGGAGACCCCCAGCCGCCACTCCGTCCCGTCCGGCACCGCCAATCCGTCCCCGGCCGCACGCGCCAGACGCCGCACTCGTACCTGCGCGTCCCGCACCGCGAACTCGGGCTCCCCCAGCGCCGTTCCGGCCACGACGAGAGGTCCTGAGCGCTTGAGCGCCTGCACGTCCGCCAGCACGATCCGCTCCGGATGTTCACCCGCCGCCGCGCGCACCAGGCCGGTGACGCCCGCGCTGTCCATCCGCAGGCCCACGCCTGGTCCGGTGTCCACGCCGCGCTCAGTCACCACTACAAGCCGCGACCCGTCCAGCACTCCCGCGGCCAGCCATTCCCGCACGATGCCCAGGACACGCAGTACGGCGCCCTGCGCCAGGTCCTCGACACCGCCGGAGGCCTCTCCGTACGCGGCGCCATCGCCCCTTGAGGCCTCTCCGTACGCGGTGCCATCGCCTCTTGAGGCCTCTCCGTACGCGGTGCCATCACCTCTTGAGCCCTCTCCGTACGCGGCGCCACCGTCGTGTACGAGGCCGGGGACGCAGCAGGTCACCACCACGTCGGGCACCGCGGCGCCCGCCTCGACCGCCGCGAGCATCTCCGCCATATCCGCGTACGCCGCCGCGCCGGGCACGCCCAGTCCGCCGTCCTCGCCGAGCACCGCCCAGCTGCGGCCCGGCTCACCGGCCCCCTCCTCCACGGCGGCCGGGAGCCACTCCATCCGGAAGAGCCCTTCACGGGCCGGTCCGGCGGCCTGGTCCAGCGCTCCGGCGGCCAGCGGCCCCAGCACCACCGATCCCGCCGAGGCGATCAGCTGTCCGGCCGCGTCGGCGAGCGTCACCGAGGTGCCTTCGCCCGAGTCCGACGGCGCCACCCGTACCCGCGCCGCCATCGCTCCCGACGCGTGCACCCGCACACCACTCCACGCGAAGGGCAGCAACGGCCCCTCGTCGCCCGCCTGCTCCAGCCCCGTCACATGCAACGCGGCGTCCAGCAGCGCCGGATGCACCCCGAAGCCGTCCGCGTTCACGCCCTCCGGCAGCGCCACCTCCGCGAACACCTCGTCGCCGCGCCGCCAAGCCGCCCGTACGCCCTGGAACACCCCCCCATACTCGAACCCGGCAGCCTCCAGAGCCTCGTACAGCCCGTCCACGTCGGCCACCACGGCACCCACCGGTGGCCACTGCACGCTCCACACCGCCGTTTCCGCGACGGCGTCACCGTCCGGTTCGGCCTGAGACAGGGTGCCCGACGCATGGCGCACCCACTCCCCCTCGGCCGCCCGCGCGAACACGGTGACCTCGCGCCGCCCCGCAGGACCGGCCTCCCCGACGGTGACCTGGACCCGCATGTCGCCACGTTCCGGCAGCACCAGCGGCGTCTCGATGACCAGTTCCTCGACCTGTCCGCAGTCGGCCTCGTCACCGGCCCGCACCGCCATGTCCAGCAGCGCCGCAGCAGGTACCACCGCCCGCCCTGCCACGAGCGACTGGGCCAGCCATGGCTGCGCGGACACGACGAGTTGCCCGGTCAGCACCACCCCACCGGTCGCGGGCAGTTCGACGGCCGCGCCCAGCAACGGATGGCGCGGGCTTTCCAGGCCCAGGTCCTCGGCACGGCTTCCCACGGCGGGGGTGAGCCAGTAGCGCTGCCGCTGGAAGGCATAGGTCGGCAGGTCGATCCGCCGCGCGCCCGTGCCCGTGCCCGTGCCCGTGTAGACCTTGTCCCAGCCGACGGCTACGCCTCGTACGAACACCTTCGCCAGCGCCGTGAGCAGGGCACGGGGTTCGTCGCGGCCGCGGCGCAGGACCGGCAGCCACACCTCGGCGACGTCGCCCTTGCCCTTGCCCCCGCCTTCTGTATCCGTGCGGGTCTGCGGGCCCATGCCCGACAGCACACCGTCCGGACCGATCTCCACGAAGGTCCGCACACCGCTGCCCCGCAGGCCCTCCGCGGCGTCCGCGAAGCGGACCGCCTCACGGACATGCCGCACCCAGTACGAGGGATCTGTCACCTCGCTGGTCACCGGCTGCCCGGTCAGGGCCGACACCAGCGTCAGACGAGGTGCCCGGGACTCGACGGAGCCGACGACCTGCGCGAACTCCTCCAGCATGGGGTCCATCAGTGGCGAGTGGAACGCGTGCGAGACCCGCAGACGACTGGTGCGCGCCCCGGCCTGCGCCAACGCCTGGGCCACTGCCAGCACTTCGTCTTCGATGCCTGAAATCACCACGGCCTTGGGGCCGTTCACCGCTGCAATGCCCACACCGGGCCGGTCCACG
>NZ_JBFAIP010000032.1:0-71460 GCF_040654775.1 Streptomyces sp. NPDC050636 | reverse complement strand
GCGGCGGGCGGTGCCGCTGCGCGGGGCTGTCGGGTGCGGTTCCGGACCTCCGGACTCCGTCCTGCGGTCCGGCCCCTCCCGTTGAGTGTGGGAAAGACCGGCGGGGGTGCACGTAAGCGATCACGCGCGCCCAGTGGACGAGTCAAAAGGGAACCGGACACTCAACGTCCGCCCCCACTCAGCCTTTCCACCCACCCACGGGAGGGGACAGCCCGCAGGACGGAGTCCGGAGGGCTGCCACCGCACCCGACAAAACCACGCCCGCCGCAGGCGCAACGGCGAGCAACCCCCACGGCGGGACAGCCAAAAACGGCGGGAACCAAGACGGCCCAGGCAAAGCGCAGCGGACCCCACCTGACGAGGAGCCGAAGCAGGCCATCAACGAGACGTGGATCTCTCCGCCGGCCGGCGACCCGGAGGAGCTGCTGCGACGGGCCGAGCACCGCGTCGGTCAGCGGCGGCCCGCCCCCTTCCCTGCCTGATCAGAGGGGCGCTGCTGGACTCTCCGACGAGGGCGGGCCACGGTTCTGCCCGTCGGGCGATCCAAGGGGAGGTACGGGCAGAAGTTGGATCAAAGTACGATGGTCCACAGCCACGCAACGCGCGTAGAGTCCTGGCAACCACTGGCCGGGCACCACAGCCGCTGCCTGCACCTCCTCCCCGGAGGTGCCTCCCAGACCCCCGCGCACGGAGACACCTGCACCATGGGCACCACGTCCGCTCCCGAAACCGAAGGCGCCGTCGAGACACGAGGCATCGAGCCCGTGCCCGACAACGAGCGCCAGGGCCGCGTCCGCGAGCTCTTCCCGACCTGGGTCGCCGCCAACATCAGCGTGTTGCTGCTCACCATGGGCGCCTCGCTCGTCGTCAACAACGGACTGAACTTCTGGCAGGTCCTGCTGGTGGCCGCGGTCGCCGCCACCATCGCCTTCGGCATGGTCGGCGTGCTGTCGGTCTCCGGTAAGTGGGGCGGAGCGCCCGGCGCGATGCTCTCCCGGGCCGCCTTCGGCGTCCGCGGCAACTACTTCCCCGGCGCGATCCTGTGGGTCGCCCGCTTCGGCTGGGAGACGATCAACGCGGTCACCGGCGCGTACGCCGTACTGACCGTGCTGAACCTGCTGTTCGGCATCGAGAGCAACAACGTCCTGGTCGTCGTCACGCTGCTCGCCTTCGTGGCCGTCACGTACGTGGTGAGCGGCCTGGGCCGCAAGGCGCTGAACATCTGCAACAAGTACTCGACGTACCTCTTCGGCCTGTTCAGCATCATGGTGCTGGTCTATCTGATCGCCGCGATGGACTGGGAAGCGGTCTTCGCCAAGAAGGCGGGCACCACCGCGATGGTGATCGCGGGCATCGGCACGATCGCGGCCGGCGGTATCAGCTGGGTCCCGACCGGTCCCGACTTCGCGCGCTATCTGCCGCACTCCGCCTCCGGCAAGAAGATCGTCGGTACCACCGTCTCCGGCGCGGCCCTGGTGCTGCTCCCGATGGTGCTGATGGGCGGCGTGATGGCCGTCTCCGACCCGAAGCTGGCCGGCCGCAACACCGACCCGATGTCGTTCCTCGGCAACATCCTGCCGGGCTGGCTCGCGGTGCCGTACCTGATCACCGCGCTGGTCGGAATGGTGCTGATCAACAGCCTGTCGATGTACTCCGCGGGCTTCACCGCCCAGACCATGGGCGTCAAGCTGCCGCGCGCCCTGGCGGTCAGCGTCAACGCCGTGATCAGCCTGGTCGGCGGTCTGTTCATGATGCTGGTGGCCAAGGACTTCATCGGTCAGTTCATCGCGTTCCTGACGCTGCTCGCGGTGTCCTTCTCCGCCTGGATCGGCGTCTACGCCATCGACATGGCGCGGCGGCGCAAGATGGCGGTCCGCTATGACGCCGACAGCCTGATGAACACCGGCCGCACCAGCCGCTACTGGTACGTCGGCGGCTTCTGCTGGCAGGCCATGACGGCCTGGGCGGTGGCGCTCGCCTCGGGCCTCTGCTTCACCAAGGTCCAGTGGTTCGCCGGCCCGCTGTCCACCACCTGGATCGGCCAGAACGGCCTCGGCTGGGCGGCCACGATCCTGATCGCCGCGGTGGTCTTCGCGGCGCTGCCCGCCCCCAGGGAGACCGCCCCGGCGACGGCCGGACCGGCCCACGAGGAGCGGCAGCCGGCCGAGGTCGGCTGAACCCCGCGCCAGGGCCGGCCAGGCGGATCCGTCCGCCGCAGCCCTAGTGATCTGACGTAACGTCAGCTAACGTCCCCTTCGCCACCGTCCTGGCGAAGGGGATGTTCGGTTATGCCCGTCACGGTCCTGCGCATCAACCTCGTCGATCCCTCCCCCGCCCCCGCCGCGCTGTCCGCGCGCTACCGGGCCGCCGTCGAGATGGCGGCCTTCGCCGACGACCGCGGCCTCACCATGATCCAGACCGAGGAGCACCACGCCACCACCAACGGCTGGATGCCCTCCCCGCTCGTCTTCGCGGGCGCCGTCTTCGGCGCCACCCGGCGCATCGGCGTCACCGTCTCCGCGTTGATCACCCCGCTGCACGACCCGCTGCGGCTGGCCGAGGACATCGCCTCGCTCGACCTCCTCAGCGGCGGCCGCCTCGTCACCGTCGCCGGCATCGGCTACCGGCCCGAGGAGTACGCGGCGCACGGCAAGGACTGGAAGCGGCGCGGCGCGCTCCAGGACGAGGTGCTGGAGACGCTGCTGTCCGCCTGGACCGGCGAGCCGTTCGACTACCAGGGACGTACGGTGCGCGTCACCCCGCGCCCGTACACCCGGCCGCATCCGCTGCTGCTGATCGGCGGCAGCTCACGGGCCGCGGCCCGGCGCGCCGCCCGCCTGGGACTCCCCCTCTTCCCCAGCGCCCACCTCCCGGAGCTGGAGGCCTATTACTACGAGCGGCGCGCCGAGTTCGGCACCGAAGGCCGGGTGATACTGCCGCCCGAACGCACCTCTCTGCTGCACATCTCCGAGGACCCGGACCGCACTTGGGCCGTATACGGCTCGCATCTGCTGCACGAGGCCCGTACCTACGCGTCCTGGCAGTCGGCCGACATCCGCTCCGCGGTGCGCTCCACCGCGACGGACACGGAGGCGCTGCGCCGGGAGGGCGTCTACCGCATCGTCACACCGGACGAATGCATACAGATCGCTGAAGAGGCGGGCGCGCAGGGCTCGTTGATCCTGCATCCGCTGTGCGGCGGGATGCCTGTTGACGAGGGCTGGCGCTCGCTGCATCTCTTCGCGGAGCAGGTGCTGCCCGCTCTTCGCACCTGAACCGGCGACGCTCTCGCGGAGGCGGCTGGGCGCCGTGGGCCCGGTCCTGGAGGTTCCGTAACACACCACTGCCCCGGCTCGGGATGAGCCGGGGCAGCAGCCAGTACTGAGGAGAGAGGCTGGCGGGGGGTTAGCCCATCTCCTCCAACGCCTTGCCCTTCGTCTCCTTCACGTACTTCAGCACGAAGGGGATCGAGAGCAGGGCGAAGATCATGTAGATCACGTAGGTGCCCGACAGGTTCCAGTCGGCCAGGCTCGGGAAGCTGGCCGTGATGGCCCAGTTGGCGACCCACTGCGCGGAGGCGGCGACGCCCAGCGCGGCGGCGCGGATCCGGTTCGGGAACATCTCGCCGAGGAAGACCCAGACCACGACGCCCCAGGAGAGGGCGAAGAAGAGCACGAAGACATGTGCGGCGATCAGCGCCACGGTGCCTTCGGTGGCCGGCAGGGTGCCGGCCGCGGTCTTGGCGGAGAAGGCCCAGGCCTCCAGGCCGAGGGAGGCGGCCATACCGATCGAGCCGACCAGCGCCAGCGGGCGGCGGCCGATCCGGTCGACGAGGAGCATCGCGATCACGGTGCCGATGATGTTGATGATCGACGTGGTGAAGCTGTAGAAGAACGAGCTGCTCGGGTCGATGCCGACGGACTGCCACAGCGTCGAGGAGTAGTAGAACGCAACGTTGATGCCGACCAGCTGCTGGAAGACGGAGAGCCCGATACCGACCCACACGATCGGCAGGAAGCCCATCTTGCTGCCGAGCAGGTCCTTGAACGTCGACTTGTGCTCGCTGCGCATCGCCTCCTCGATCTCCGACACGCGGGTGTCGAGGTCGACGGTGTGGCCCTCGACCTCGGCCAGCACCTCCTTGGCGCGGGAGACCTTGCCGACGGAGATCAGGTAGCGCGGCGACTCGGGGATCGCGAAGGACAGCAGACCGTAGAGGACCGCCGGGACGACCATCACGCCGAGCATCCACTGCCAGGCCTCCAGGCCGGCGACGGTGCCGCGCTGGTCGCCGCCGGCGAGGTTGAGGATGCCCCAGTTGACGAGCTGGGAGACGGCGATACCGACGACGATCGCGGCCTGCTGGAACGCGCCGAGCCGACCGCGGTAGGCCGGCGGCGAGACCTCGGCGATGTAGGCCGGGCCGATGACCGAGGCCATACCGATCGCGAAGCCGCCGATGACCCGCCAGAAGGCGAGGTCCCACAGGGCGAACGGCACGGCGGAACCGACGGCGCTGATGGTGAACAGCACCGCGGCGATCTGCATCACGCGGATCCGGCCGATGCGGTCCGCGATCCGGCCGGCGGTCGCGGCACCGACGGCGCAGCCGATCAGCGCGACGGCGATCACCTGGGCCAGGACGGCGGATCCGACGTCGTAACGGCCGCGGATCGCCTCGACGGCGCCGTTGATCACGGAACTGTCGTAGCCGAAGAGGAAGCCGCCCATCGCGGCAGCCGCGGTGATGAAGATGACATGGCCGAGGTGGTCCGGGTGGGCCTTACGGCCTTCCGGAACCGTCGGCGGCGCGGTGCTGGTCAACGTGAACTCCAGTGGCCCGGCTGCGCTGCCGGGCGTCGGGGGCTGGCCCTTCCAGTGGCGCATAGGTTGGAGGTACCCACCACTTGAAGGTAAAAGCAACGTTGCAGAGACTATGCCTTCAAGTTTCGAAGTCAATAGGACGTGATGAATTCGTTTCCCGGCGACCTCGGGCGCACTTCGTTCAAGTTGTGAAGAGAGTAGTGCGGAACAGGGGCGAGCCGGCACAAGGTCCGTACGGCATCGGAACGGGATGTACAGGGATGTACGGGGATGTACGAGCACCGCGGTGGTACGTACGGGCCCGTTCAGTGCAGGCGCTGGCTGATGACCTTCGACACGCCGTCCCCCTGCATCGACACCCCGTAGAGCGCGTCCGCGACCTCCATCGTCCGCTTCTGGTGGGTGATCACGATCAGCTGGGAGCTCTCCTGGAGCTCCTCCATGATCCGGATCAGCCGCTGCAGATTGGTGTCGTCCAGCGCCGCCTCGACCTCGTCCATCACATAGAACGGGCTGGGCCGCGCCTTGAAGATCGACACCAGCAGCGCGACGGCGGTCAGCGACCGCTCGCCACCCGACAGCAGCGACAGCCGCTTGACCTTCTTGCCCGGCGGGCGCGCCTCCACCTCCACGCCGGTGGCCAGCATGTCGTCCGGATTGGTCAGGATCAGCCGCCCCTCGCCCCCGGGGAACAGCCGCGAGAAGACGCCCTCGAACTCCCGGGCGGTGTCGTGGTACGCCTCGGTGAAGACCTGCTCCACCCGCTCGTCGACCTCCTTGATCACCTGAAGCAGGTCGGCCCGGGTCTTCTTGAGGTCCTCAAGCTGTTCGCTGAGGAACTTGTGGCGCTCCTCCAGCGCCGCGAATTCCTCCAGCGCGAGCGGGTTCACCTTGCCCAGCTGCTGGTACGCCCGCTCGGCGGCCCGCAGCCGTTTCTCCTGATCGGCCCGTACATAGGCCACCGGCTGGTTGCGCGGGTGGTCCGGGTCGTCGGGCAGCTGCTCACCCTCGGCCGGCGGCGACGGCGGCACGGGCTGATCGGGCCCGTACTCCGCGATCAGCCCGGCCGGCTCCACCCCCAGCTCCTCCAGCGCCTTGGTCTCCAGCTGCTCGATCCGCAGCCGCTTCTCCGCACCCAGCACCTCGCCCCGGTGCACCGAGTCCGTCAGCTTGTCCAGCTCGGCCTTCAGCTCCCGGCCCTGGCCGCGCTCGGCGACCAGCGCCGCTTCCCGCTCGGCCTTGGCCCGCTCGGCGGCGCCGCGCTCCTCCTCGGCCCGTACGACCGACACCTCGACATGCGCCAGCAGCTGGCGGGCGCCGGAGGCCACCGCCCCGGCCACCTCCGCTTCGTGGCGCAGCCGGGCGCGCCGCCGCTCGGCCCGCGCCCGAGCCTCCCGCTCGGCGCGCGCCCCCCGGTCCAGCGAATCCGCCCGCCCGGCGAGCGCCTTCACCCGCTCCTCGTGCGTGCGCGCCTGGAGCCGGGCCTCCATCTCCGTCTGCCGTGCGTTGGCTCCGTCGGCGGCCAGCCGGTCCCGTACGGACGTATCGGGCTCCTCGTCGCCGACGCCCGGGTCCTCCTCGGCCACCGCGAGCCGTTCGGCCAGCTCCTCGGCCTCCTCTGAGGCACGCAGCAGCGCCTCCTCGGCCTTGGCGGCCGCCGCACCGGAACGTTCCGCCTCGCCCGCCGCCGCCCGCGCCTGCCCGCCGAGCCGCCCCAGGTCCCCGGCGACCTTGGACTTCTCCCGGTCGGCCGCGCGCCGCCGCTCGCCCAACTCCTCGACCAGCGCGGCACACTCCGTACGCCGCTCCGCCGCGGCCCGCTGCGCCTCGGCCAGCTCCTCGCAGCGCCCCGCCAGCTCCTCCAGCTCCGCGGCCGCCTCGTCGACGGACGCCTGCACCTCCAGCAGACTCGGCGCACCAGCCGACCCACCGTGCGCGAAGTGCGCCCCAAGCAGATCGCCCTCACCGGTCACGGCCATCAGCTCCGGCCGCGCGGCCACCAGGTCCTCGGCGTCCTCCAGCGTCCCGACCACGACCACATCCCGCAGCAGCCGGGCCACCGCGGCCATCAACTCCTTCGGCCCGCGCACCAGTTCAGCGGCCCGCAGGGGCGCGGAACGGGGACCGGGCACACGGTGCGCGGACGGCGAGGGGACACCGGCGCCGTCGTCACCCGACGCATGGGCGCGCGCGTCAGCCGCGTCGGCGTCCTGGCGCGCGCCGTCCCCCCTCGGCGACTGCGCTCCGATCACCGGCCGCTCCGGACCCGCCCCGGCCCGCGCCGCCACCTCGGATTCCCCGGCCGGGCCCGGCACCCGGGGCACCTGCTCCGCGCCGACGGAACCCGTGGGGCCGCCGACGTGCCCCACCGGCTCACTCAGTTCCCCCTGCTCACCGTCCACGGCAGCCCCGACGACCCCTACCAGCCCAGCCGCCTCAGGAACCGCAACGGCGCCGGCGGTCGGCACCGCCCCCAGCACCATCGCCGCCCGCCCGCCGTCCTGCTTCCGCAGCAGGCGGATGGCGTCGGCGGCGGTGGCCGGGTCGGTGACCGCGATGGCGTCCGCGGCCGCGCCGAGCGCCGCCGCGACGGGGATCTCGAAGCCGGGCGTGACGGTCAGCAGCTCCGCCGCCGGGCCGAGCAGGCCGGTGAGCTGGTCCGCGGCGGCCAGCAGCGCTCCGGAGCCGTCCTTACGGCGCAGCCCGAGCGCCAGCGCGTCGTGGCGGGCGGAGATCGCGGCGCGCTTGCGCTCCGCCGCGGTCAGCGCCTCGCGCGCGGCGGTCAGCGCGGCCTCTGCCTCCGCCAGCTCCCGCCGGGCCGCGTCGTGCCGGCCGGTGAGCTCCTCGTCGTCCGCGTCCAGCCCGTCGACCTCGGCCTTGAGCTGCTCATACGCCTCCTGGGCCGCGGCCGCCCGCTGCCGGGCGCCGTCCCGGGCCTCGGCGAGCCGGCCGATCTCCGCCTGTGCCGAGGCGGCCCGGCCGCGGGCCGCGGTGACCTGCCCGTTCAGCCGGGCCAGCCCCTCACGCCGGTCGGCGATGGCGCGGGCCACGTCCCGCAGCCGCCGCTCCTCCTCCGCCAACTGCCGCTCCAGTCCGGCCCGGTGCTCGACGGTGTCCTCCAGCGCCCGGCTCGCCGCCTCCAAGGCGGCCGCCAACTCCGCCTCCTGCTCCCGGATCCGGGCCGCCTCGCGCTCCATGTCCTCGGGGTCGCGCCCCTGCCGCTCGTCCGGCGGGGCCGCCGAGGCGCTCTTGACGCGCGCCTCGGCCAGCGAGATCGTGCCGCGCACCCGCTCCGCGAGCTGCGACAGCTCGTACCAGGTCTGCTGGGCACGCTGCACCCGCGGCGTCAGCGTGCGGACCTCCTCCTCCAGCACCGCCTCGCGCTGCTGGGCGGCGCGCAGCTGCGCCTCCGCGGTCTCCTTGCGTTCCTTGAGCGCCGCCTCGTCCGCGATCTCGGCGCGCAGCGCCTCCCGCAGGGTGACGAGATCGTCGGCGAGCAGCCGCAGCCGGGCATCGCGCAGATCCGCCTGGATGACGGCGGCCCGCCGGGCGACCGCGGCCTGCCGCCCCAGCGGCTTCAGCTGCCGGCGCAGCTCGTCGGTCAGATCCTGCACGCGGGCGAGATTGGCCTGCATCGCGTCCAGCTTCCGCAGCGCCTTCTCCTTGCGCTTGCGGTGTTTGAGGACGCCGGCCGCCTCCTCGATGAACGCCCGGCGTCCCATCGGATCGGCGTGCAGTACGGAGTCGAGCTGCCCCTGCCCGACGATGACATGCATCTCGCGCCCGATACCGGAGTCGGAAAGCAATTCCTGGATATCCAGCAGGCGGCACGTATCGCCATTGATCTGGTATTCACTGCCGCCATTACGGAACATGATCCGGGTAATGGTGACTTCGGCGTACGAGATGGGCAGTGCGCCGTCGGAGTTGTCGATGGTGAGGGAGACCTCGGCCCGGCCCAGCGGCAGCCGGCCGGTCGTCCCGGCGAAGATGACGTCCTCCATCTTGCCGCCGCGCAGCGACTTGGCCCCCTGCTCGCCCATGACCCAGGACAACGCGTCCACGACATTCGACTTGCCGGAACCGTTGGGGCCCACGACGCAGGTGATACCGGGCTCGAAGCGGAGCGTCGTGGCGGAGGCGAAGGACTTGAAGCCTCGCAGGGTCAGACTCTTGAGGTGCACGCCGTCGGACTCTACCGGCCACTGGTCGGCGGGCGGCTCCAACATTCCGCCGCCCGTTCCCGGCCCGTACGGGGGCCGGGTATGCCGCGCCGTTCATTTTCGGTTTCACCGGGGAAGGGGCAGGGCACATCAAGCGGTAAGGGAGGCGCCTGCTCCGCAGAGGCCGCGCGGAAATTCGAGCAGGAATCGCGACGGCGGGGAGAGACCGGAAAGCGACGGGACCGGGAAACGACGAAGGGACGCCGAAGCGTCCCTTGCAGATCTTGACGAGAGCTGCAGATCTTGAGGGCGGTGCCTCAAGCGGCTGGCGAGCAGCCCGACCGGCCCCTGGGGGTCAGGTGAGCGCAGGCTCCGCCTGGGGTACGTCGATGTCGAGCATCGAGTCGTCGTGACGTGCGGCAGCGGACAGCATGTCGTTTTCGGCCTGCATCCGGATAAGCTCGGATTCA
Source organism: Streptomyces sp. NPDC050636 (assembly GCF_040654775.1). Lineage (NCBI taxonomy): Bacteria > Bacillati > Actinomycetota > Actinomycetes > Kitasatosporales > Streptomycetaceae > Streptomyces > Streptomyces sp. NPDC050636. Next base: position 62,003 of record NZ_JBFAIP010000032.1, on the reverse strand, counting down.
AGGTCTTGGACGCGCTGCTGAAGCCGTCGCATCTCGGAGAGGACTCGGGGGTCGGAGCCGCCGACGTAACCGAGAAGCGCCTTTGCCATGATGGATGGTCCTCCACACTGAGTGACCGACCGAAGCGGTGTGGGTCGTGAGGGATTCGCACCCGCGGTGCTTGTCATTACTGGTGTCTTCAATGCCAAACAGCTAAGGTGCGCGGGGATTCCAGAGTCTCACCAAACGGTTTGAGGGTCAACACGATCACACCCCGTATCCTTGGGCGCCTGGGAGCGCGCGGCCGCGAGGGCGCTGCGCCGACTCCCCAGAAAGGTCCCGCGGGGCGTGGAGATCATCCGTACAGCGGCAGCCTTGCACGGGTCGGCCGAGTTGGCAACCACCAGGGCTTATCTCCTGTAAGCAGGTGACAAAGGCATACCCCCGAGATCGTTTTTGACGGCCGTACGGCCGGTTTCGCGGGGCCTTCTCACCGGATCTCGAAGCCGTCATATCCCCCGCGCGGGGTGTCCCAGATCTCAGTTACTCCATCGACCCGGCCGGGCGTGTCTCCCGTACGCAGCCATTCCAGCAGCTGCTCGCAGCGGTCCTTCGGTCCCTCGGCGACCACTTGGACGCGGCCGTCGCCGAGATTGACCGCGAATCCGGCGAGTTCACCGATACGCAGGGCATTGGCGCGGGTGAACCAGCGGAATCCGACGCCTTGGACCCGACCGCGCACCCACGCGGTCACTCGGACATCTTCGTTCATGTGTGCACGCTAACCGGCCAATTGCCCGGCAGACACCTCGGCCCCGCACGCCATGGCGTACAGTCCCCCGACATCGAGACTCACTCTTTCGGGTGAATTAGGTTGACGCCAGAAGGCTATGCGGCGGTAGCCGCTCCAGTGGAGCCGGTGCTTGCACCGGGGGAAGGAAGACAGCGGATGGGCCGCCATCGACGCTCTGCTCCCCAAGCACCCGCACCCTTGGGGGCTCCGCCTGTTGACGCGGCACCGCCGGACTCGTCCGTCGCACATGCCCCGGCTCGGCACGGCACCCATCGCGCGGCGCGCGGCCGCCGGATGGCGCCGGTCCGTACCGGACTGCTCGGCGCCTCCGCAGCCGTGGCGATGGGCGCGGTCGCGGTCGCGTCCGGACTGATCCCGGGCAACGGCCAGTTCGAGGTGGGCGGGAACGGCGACCGCAGCGACCGGCTGCGTGCCAATGCGCTGCCGGACGCGTCGCCGCAGGGCGGCGAGTCGACGACGCCGGTGGACCGCGGCGCCGAGACGGCGAGCCGCGGCGCCGCACGGCCGAAGGCCCCAGACACCGACCGCCCCTCCTCCGCCGCGGCCCCCTCGACCTCGCCCTCCCCGCACCGGCCGACCAATTCCCCCACCGAAAAGTCCGGTTCGCCCACGCCGACGAAGAGCAGCGGCCGGACAGCCGCCGCGACGCCGAAGCCCTCGGCGACCCCGTCGAAGACCCCGGACGCCGGGTCGTCCGCCGAGTCCCAGGTGCTGTCCCTCGTCAACCAGGAGCGCGCCCAGGCCGGCTGCTCCCCGGTGACCGCGGACAAGGAACTGGCCGAGCTGGCACAGCGGTTCAGCGACGACATGGCCGCGCGTGACTTCTTCGACCACACCGACCCGGACGGCGACACGCCCTGGGACCGCGCCCGCGAGATGGGCATCACCGACCTGGGCGGCGAGAACATCGCCCGCGGCCAGGCCAACGCCCAGTCCGTGATGGATTCCTGGATGAACAGCCCCGGCCACCGCGCCAACATCCTCAACTGCGACTACAAGACCCTCGGCGTCGGCGTCCACTTCGGCCCGGGCGGCCCGTGGTGGACTCAGGACTTCGGCTTCTGAACCGGGTACCTTCACCACGGCCGGCTGCCTCAGCCGACCGGCCGGAGCGTCCCCTCAAACGGCCGTCCCGGCGGGTAAGAGCGCAGGCGTCAGCTTGGTCATCCCGTGCTTCCGCATCTCAGGGCTGCGGCAGGTCGACCGGCCAGCCGCGCTTCGCGGAGAGCCGGGAGACTCTGCCGGCCAGGTCTTCGGGTACGGCCACGCCCATCCGGCGAGCAGCGGCGAGGCGATGCCTGACGATCCCGAGGATCCAGTCCAGCTGTTCGTCGCTGCGCGACCCGAAGTCCTGAAGCGTCTCCTCCATGAGCTGCTGCCGGTCGATTCTCTCGGCGTCCTCTGTCATGAGCGCTGAACTTACCCGGCGCCGTCCGCCCCGGTACATCCGCGGAGTGCAGGAGTTATCCGACTGCTACGTTCGGGCACCCGCAGCGCCTCGTGGCGGGCCGCGCAGATTGGCCCGGCGACGCCGTAATTACCTGGGGGCACGCCGCTCACCCTGCTACCTTCCCACCATGATTCCGTACCGAAAGGGCCGTGCCGCGTAGGCGCCCCGCCGCCGTGCGCGGTGACATTCCCTTGCGTATCAGCAGTTGGCAGCGGCGGCGATGGCCCGTGATCGACGGCCTCTCCGGCGCCTGTGTGGCGGATATCCGCAGGCTGGAGCGCGCCCGGCCGGAGCCGGGAGCGACGGCTGAAGCCTTCTGGCACTGGTCGGCCCTCGCGCGCAGCCCGCTCGCAGACTTCGCCAACCGCGAGGGAGGCGGCTGCTGCGGGACCCCCGCCTGCTGCTGCGACCCCGGCTATTTCCGGGATGTCCTCGAAACCGTCCTGCGCCGGCTGCCCAAGAAGTCGGCCCGCGAGCTGCGCGTCCGTGTGCGAGCCCTGGACGAGCGGATCCTGGCCAAGGCCTACGGGGTGCGCGCCGACTCCCGGGACTCCGTCTGGTGGCCCGGCCTGTTCTAGGACCGCCCGGCCACCGGGCTCAGCCGGTCCGGGCCGGCCGTGGCGGGCGCTGGCAGCGCGGGCAGAAGTAGCTGGAGCGGTTCATCCAGGGGCGGCGCCGGATCGGGGTGCCGCAGCGGCGGCAGGGCTCGTCCTCCCGCCCGTAGGCGTCCAAGGAGCGCTCGAAGTAGCCGGATTCGCCGTTGACGTTGACGTAGAGGCTGTCGAAGCTGGTGCCGCCGACGGCCAGCGCGGCGTTCATCACGTCCCGCACGTGGCCGAGCAGCTCGGCGGTGCGAGGCCGGGTGAAAGCGGCGGTCGGCCGGTCGTAATGGAGCTTGCTGCGCCACAGCGCCTCGTCGGCGTAGATGTTGCCGACGCCGCTGATCAGCGACTGGTCGAGCAGCGCCCGCTTGATGGTGGTCCGGCGGCGGCGCAGCGCGTCGTGGAAGGCGGCGTCGTCGAAGGCCGGGTCGAGCGGGTCGCGGGCGATGTGCGCGATCACGTCCGGCAGCTGGTCGGCGTCGCCGGGGACGGTGTCGTGCACGGAGAGACCGCCGAAGGTGCGCTGGTCGACGAAGCGGAGCTCGGTGTCGAGCGCGTCGGCGAACCGGATCCGGATCCGCAGATGCTTCTCGTCGGGGGCGTCCTGCGGCTGGACCAGCAGCTGGCCGCTCATGCCGAGGTGGGCGAGGATCGCCAGGCCGTGGGTGACGGAGGGCGTGATCACCGGCGGGATGCCCTCCGCGGCGGTCTGCGCGGCCGGGCCGCCGCCGGTCACCGGGAGCCAGAGGTATTTGCCGCGGCGGCGGGCCGTGCCCATCCGCAGTCCCTTGAGCCGGGCCGCGAAATCGGCGGCGCCGGCGGCGTGCCGGCGGATCGCACGCGGGTGCAGCACCTCGACCGTGTCGACGGTGCGGCCGCTGACCCACCGCGTGAGGCCGCGGCGTACGACCTCGACCTCGGGCAGCTCGGGCACGACGGCTCCTCGGAACGTAGAGAACGGGGGAACCGGCCCCGGACTCGGGACCGGAAAGGCTTCTGACCCTGTCCGGACGGCCGCGGGGCCGTCCGGACAGGGTCAGAAGGGGTGATTCAGTGTGCCGACGACGTGGTGTCGCCGGAAGCCGGAGCCGAGTCCTCGGTCGCCGGCGACACGGTGTCGCCGGAAGCCGCCTCCTTGGCCTTGGCCGCCTCGTCCGCCGCGGCGCGAATCGCACGCCACGCGGACTCCGCCGCCTGCTGCTCGGCTTCCTTCTTGCTGCGGCCGGTGCCGGTGCCGTACGAGACACCACCGACGCGGGCAGCAGCAGTAAAGGTCTTCTCGTGGTCGGGGCCGGTCTCGCTGACCAGGTACTCCGGGACTCCGAGACCTTCGGTCGCGGTGAGCTCCTGGAGGCTCGTCTTCCAGTCCAGGCCCGCGCCCAGGCTGGAGGACTTCTCGATGAGCGGGTCGAAGAGCCGGTGTACCAGCTCGCCGGCCGCGTCGAGGCCCTGGTCGAGATAGACCGCGCCGATCACCGCTTCAAGGGTGTCGGCGAGGATCGATGCCTTGTCCCGGCCGCCCGTGCCCTCTTCGCCCCTGCCGAGGCGGATGAAGGCGCCGAGGTCGAGGCCGCGGCCCACCTCGGCAAGCGCACGCGAGTTGACCACCGCGGCCCGCAGTTTGGCCAGCTGGCCTTCCGGCAGGTCGGGGTGGACGCGGTACAGCGTGTCCGTGACCACCAGGCCGAGCACCGAATCCCCGAGGAATTCGAGCCGCTCGTTGGTGGGCAGGCCGCCGTTCTCGTATGCGTACGAGCGATGCGTCAGCGCACGCACCAGAAGGGCGGACTCGAGTTTGTACCCGAGCCGCCCTTCCAGAAGCGTGTGGGACGAGGCTGTGTCCGCCGGAGTCGGTTCATCCGCGCGCTTGCGCGAAGAAGAATTGGCGTCTTCCGCCTTCTTAGGGCTAGACACGGTGCCTGTCACCAGCCGCTCAGACCTCGAGGACCTGGCGCTTGTTGTAGGTGCCGCAAGCGGAGCACGCGATGTGCTGCTGCTTCGGCTCGTGGCAGCGCTCGCACGCCACCAGGGTGGGGACCGCAGCCTTCCACTGCGACCGGCGGTGGCGCGTGTTGCTGCGCGACATCTTCCGCTTCGGAACAGCCACGGCTACTTCTCCTGCTTCTCGTCGACGCCCACTTCGGCGCCGCCCATGTTGTCCTTCTCGCCGTCCTGGTTGGTCCCGGCGAGTCCCTGCAGTGCCGCCCAACGGATGTCGACGGCGTCGTGGTGGTGGTCCGGGTCGTCCGCGAGCCGCACTCCGCAATCGGAGCACAGACCCGGGCAGTCGTCCTGGCACACCGGCTGCAGCGGCAGTGCAAGCACCACCGTGTCCCGCAGCACGGGTTCGAGGTCGAACAGATCGTCCTCGATGAAGAGGGTGTCCTCCTCATCCTCGGCGTCGTCGTCGGATTCCGCGGGGCGGGTCCGGGCGTCGGCGTCGGGGTAGGCGAACAGCTCCTGGAAGTCCGCGTCGAGCTCTCGCTCCAGCGGCTCCAGACACCTTACGCACTCCCCCTTCACGGTTGCACGGGCGGTGCCTGTGACAAGCACCCCGTCCATGACCGATTCCAGGCGGAGGGTGAGCTCGATCGACGTGCCCTCGGGCACTGCGATGACCTCGTTGCCGAGATCCCGGGGGGCCTCGGCAGCGCGGGAGAGCCGCTTGAGCGCACCGGGACGACGACCCAGCTCGCGTGTATCGAACACGAGCGGGGAACGGTGGTCGAGGCGGGCGTTGATGGCTTCCTGCTTTCTGTACTGCTGGTTTGCGAGCTGCCCGGCACCGGGAGGTGAGTGGGCAGCAGAGATCGCGGACGTGCACACGACCGAACAGTCAGGATACTGGAAGGGTCCCGATAGGCCCAATCCGCTCCCGGCGGCCTGCTTACTGGCGGCCCTCTTCGTACTGCCGGAGCTGGTCCAGGTTGATCATGCTGGTGTCGAAGAGGCTGGTCTCGTCGAGCGCGCCGGGCTGGGCACCGTGGCCTTGTGGAGCCTGCTGGGGCTGCTGGGGTGCCTGGGCAGGCTGCTGCGGGAGATAGCCGGCGTTGGGGTCGTAGCCCTGCTGCTGGGGCTGCTGCTGCCAGCCGTAGCCGTACGGATCCTGCTGCTGGAGATACGGGTCCTGCTGCGCCTGCTGGGGCTGCTGATAGCCGTAGACGTCCTGCTGCTGGTAGGCGGCCGGGTCCTGGTAGTAGACCTGCTGGGCCTGGAGCTGGGTCTGAGGCTGAAGCTGCTGGTCGTCCTGGTACTGCTGGTGCTCCTGGGGCTGGGGCTGCACCTGGGGCATCTGGGGCGCCTGCGAGTCCTGGTCAGTGCCGATGCCCGCAAGCCCGGCCAGATATTCGGCGTCGGCCTGCGGCTGCCCGGACTGGGGGTCGCCCTGCGCCGCCAGGTGGGCACCGAGCTCGTCGACCGCCCGCGCGCCCTGGAGCTTGTCGCGACCCCGGCCGACCGCTTCGAGCGTCTTGGTCAACACGGCCTGGAAGGCGCCGAACTTGGCGTCCACATACCCGTCGGCGCGCTGCTTGAGGGTCTCCGGGTCGGCGCTGCGCTCCGGGGCCTCGGCGTCCACGTGGCCATGCTCGTCGAGTCCGGGCCCCTGGCCGAGCAGCTTCTCGCGGCCGCGGTCGACGGATCCGATGGTCTTGGTGAGGACGACCTCGAAGTTGGCGAGCTTGCTGTCCACGTAGTCGTCCGCCTCGGCGCGGATCTCCTCCGCCTCCCGGCGGGCCTCCGCGAGGATCCGGTCCGCCTCGTCCTGGGACTGCCGGGCGACCTCGGTGTCGGAGATCAGCGAACCGCGATGGGCGTGCGCGGACTCGATGATCCGCTCCGCCTCGGCACGGGCCTCCTCGACCATCTGCTGCCGCCCGCCGAGCAGCTCCTGCGCCTGCGCGAGGGAGCCGGGCAGCGCCGCGCGCACCTCTTCCAGCATGGCCAGCAGCTCGGCGCGGTTGACCACACAGGAGGCCGACATGGGCATGGACCGGGCGCTGCCGACGGTCTCGACGATGTCGTCGAGCTTCTTCTGCACGTCCACCTTGGACTCGCCACTCTCTGAAGGGAAGGAACGACGGAACGGGACGACTGTACGGCCACGGGCCCCCGGCCCGACACCTGCCTGACGCCCCGTCAGTCCGGCATCGGGATCAGCGCCTCACGCGCCGTGTCACTGCGTCTTCTTGAGGCGCTCGGTCAGGGCTTCGAGGACGAACGACGGGACCAGATGGGCGACATCGCCGCCCCAGGCCGCGACCTCCTTGACGAGGCTGGAGGACAGGAAGCTGTAGGTGGGGTTGGTGGGGACGAAGAGGGTCTCCACTCCGGACAGCCCGTTGTTCATCTGGGCCATCTGCAGCTCGTAGTCGAAGTCGCTGACGGCACGCAGTCCCTTGACGATCGCGGGGATGTCGCGCTGCTTGCAGAAGTCGACGAGCAGGCCGTGGAAGGACTCGACCTCCACGTTGCCGTACTCGGCGGTGGCCCGGCGGATCAGGTCGATCCGCTCGTCGACCGTGAACAGCCCCTGCTTGGACTGGTTGATCATCACGGCGACATGGACCACGTCGTACAGCTTGGAGGCACGGGCGATGATGTCCAGGTGCCCATTGGTGATGGGGTCGAACGACCCCGGACAGACGGCGCGGCGCAACTTCGGTTCCTCGCTCTCCGATCCGGTCATGACACGCTTGCTGACGTCGATTCGGCGGACGTCGAAGCGGCGCGACCGTACCAAAGCGTCCCCTCGCCGTAGCGACGGGCCTTGATCGCTTCGAAACCGTCCGGCCATGGGAACGTGCCGCCTCTGGTGCTGCGCTCCACGGTGACGAGTGCCTCGTCCGCTAGCCACCCCTGACCACGGAGTGTGAGCAGGATCTCGCGGAGATCCGGGTCGGTCATGTCGTACGGCGGGTCCAGGAACACGATGTCGTACGGGTCGCCCGGGACCGGGCTCGCGGCGGTCTGCTCGGCCTTGCCGACCCGCACCTCGGCGCCGGGCAGGCCCACCGCGCGGACGTTCTCGCGGATGGTGCGGGCGGCGCGGGCGTCGGCCTCGACGAGCAGGACATGCGCGGCGCCCCGGGAGAGCGCCTCCAGGCCGACGGCACCGGAGCCGCCGTACAGGTCGAGCACCCGGGCGCCGGCCAGCGTGCCTTCGAGCGATTCCCAGGTGGAGAACAGGCCCTCACGGGCCCGGTCGGAGGTCGGGCGGGTGCCGTTTCCCGGTGGTACGGCCAGGCGGCGGCCGCCGGCCGTACCGGCGATCACGCGGGTCATGGGCCCGTCCTTACGTTGTGCTGGGTCGATGGTGTGGGTGAGCGGTGGGAGCCGGGTGGGCTCCGCCCTCCCACGATATTGCGTCAGGTCGGGGTCAGCGCCCGGCGGAGTGCCCGGATCCCGCGGGAGCGCGGTGATCGATCTCACGCGGCGGGCGGGGGCTGCCGGCCCGCGCCTCAGCCCGTCTCCGCCTACTGCTCTTCTCGGCCTTGCTCACCCCTTGTCCAAGTAGCGCTCCCGTTCGTCGTCCAGCAGGGCGGCGAGCGCGATCCGCAGCTCCGGGCAGCCGGTCAGCTCGGGGTCGGCGGTGACCAGCGCGGTGGCCTCCTCGCGGGCGGCCGCGATCACCTCCTCATCGTCGATGACCGTGAGCATCCGCAGCGACGACCGGACGCCGGACTGCGCCTGCCCCAGGACATCGCCCTCGCGCCGCTGCTCCAGGTCGATACGGGAGAGTTCGAAGCCGTCCAGGGTGCCGGCCACGGCGGCGAGCCGGGCGCGGGCCGGGCTGGCCTCGGGCATCTCGCTCACCAGCAGACACAGGCCCGGCGCCGAACCACGGCCCACCCGGCCGCGCAGCTGGTGCAGCTGGGAGACACCGAAGCGGTCCGCGTCCATGATCACCATGGCGGTGGCGTTCGGGACGTTCACCCCGACCTCGATGACCGTCGTCGCGACCAGGACATCCAGCTCGCCGGCGGCGAACCGGCGCATCACCGCGTCCTTGTCGTCCGGCGCCATCCGGCCGTGCAGCACCGCCACCCGCAGGCCTTCGAGCGGTCCCTTGGTGAGCTGCTCGGCGACGTCGAGCACCGCGAGCGGTGGCCGCTTCTCCGCCACGTCCTCCGGGGAACTCGCCTTGGCCGCCGCGCCCTTGGAGCCCGACGCCCCCTTCTTGGCTCCCTTGGGCGCATCGGCCTCGTCGGCGTCATCGCCGATCCGGGGGCACACCACGTAGGCCTGATGCCCCGACTCGACCTCTTCGCGGACTCGTTCCCAGGCCCGCGCCATGAAGTGCGGCTTGTCCTTGGCGGGCACCACATGGCTGGCGATCGGCGAACGCCCGGCGGGGAGTTGGTCCAGGACGGAGGTCTCCAGATCGCCGAAGACGGTCATCGCGACCGTGCGCGGAATGGGCGTCGCGGTCATCACGAGGAGGTGCGGCGGTTGCTTGCCCTTGCCGCGCAGTGCGTCCCGCTGCTCGACGCCGAAGCGGTGCTGTTCGTCGACGACGACGAGGCCGAGGTCGTGGAACTGCACCTTGTCCTCGATCAGGGCGTGCGTGCCGATGACGATGCCGGCCTCGCCGGTGACCAGGTCGAGCAGCGCCTGGCGGCGGGCGGCGACGCCCATGGAGCCGGTCAGCAGCACCACCTTCGTGCCGTGGTCGGCGCCGCCGAGCATGCCCCCCTCGGCCAGCTCACCCATCATCTCGGTGATCGAGCGGTGATGCTGCTGGGCGAGGACCTCGGTCGGCGCCAGCATCGCGGTCTGGCCGCCGCTGTCCACCACCCCGAGCATGGCGCGCAGGGCGACCATGGTGTTGTGCGTGACCGTGAAGTGGTCGGTCACATAGGCATGGCCGGGGTGCGCGACGCTGATGCACTGGACGGGCTTGCGGCCGATGTACTCGATGGCCTGGATGGTGCGCCGGAAGCCGTCGCTGCCCTCCGGCTGAGCAGCGGCCTCTCGCGTCCCCGCACGCTCGCGGGCCCGGTTGCGGAAGGGCGGATACGCATCCGGCAGCGCCACGGAGACGTCATACGCACCGTCCCGTACTGCGTTCAATTGCGCACGGCCCCCCAAGGAGCGCACCAGCCACGCGAGGTCGGCGGCCAGCGGAGCGGCCGCCGCCCGGTACACCGCGGTGGCCCCTGCCGGCTCGCCCCCGGCGTCCATCAACCCCTGCACCACCGCGAGCCGCCCCTTGAGGGGGGCGTTCCGATACGCATCCGGCACGCGGTCCGCCGCGCAACCGCCGCTGCCGTCGCCCAGCGCCCTGCCCACCAGATACGGATCGAGCGGCCGGGGCTCACCGCCCTCCAGGTCCACCGGCGTGGCCGCCGCGATGGACCACTTGGGCCGGCCGTCGGCACCATGGAGATCGGCGCGGAGCTCGCGCGTCGTCAGCACCCGCTCGCCCGCACCGCGGGTCCCGACGATCCACAGATGCTCGTCATCGCACTCGACGGAGCTCCCGTCCGACAGGACCAGCCGCCACACCTCCCGCTCCCCCTGCGGGAAGACCCCGTCCACCACGGCGAGCTCGCCGCTCGGCACCACCACTTCGGTGCCGACCGTCATCTCCCCCATGGGCCGGAATCCGCGCGGCGTGAGCACCAGCGCGTCCAGCGGCTGTGCCTTGCCGGAGCCGACCTCGCCCTGGAGGAGGCGGTGCATGGGGTGTTCCGTCGCCAGGTCGTCGAAGATCTCCTGGCTGACCTTGTGCTGCCCCTCGGTGAGGGAGAAGGGCAGCTTGGCGTCGAAGTCGTCGAGGATGCCGCCCTTGACCAACGCCCTTGGTACGGCCGGGAGTTGGGTCTCGGCGAGACGGCGCCGGGCGAGCGCGACCTGGAGGACGAAGGCCTCGTCCCACTTCAGCCGGTCCCGCGCGGCGCCGATATCGGCCTTGCTGGCCGGCCGGTGGATCTTCAGCAGCGCCTCGGTGAGCGGGACCAGGCTGCGGCCCTCGCGCAGCGCCTCCGGCAGCGGGTCGACGGCGTCCGGCGCGCTGGGCAGTACCGCGTCGACCGCCTTGGTGATCTTCCAGGACGCCATCTGCTGGCAGGCCGGGTAGATCGGCATCAGCTGATTGGCGAAGGCGTCGACGGCCCCGGTCTCGGCGTCCCGGTCGAGGAGTTCGTATTCGGGGTGGGCCAGCTGGAGTTTGCGGTTGAAGACGGAGACCTTGCCGGCGAACATCGCGCGGCGGCCCGGCAGCAGGTCCTTGTGCGGTTTATGGATGCCCTTGCCGAAGAAGACCAGCTGGAGGCGGCCGCTGCCGTCGGTGAGCGTCACCTCCAGCCGCTGTCCTCTGCCGCTGTTGAATGTCAGCACGCGGGCGTCCGCGACCTGCGCGACGACCGTGACATGTTCGTCCAGCGGCAGGTCGGCGAGGCGGGTCAGCTCGCCGCGCTCGGCATAGCGCCGGGGATAGTGGTGCAACAGGTCGCCGACCGTATGCAGGTCGAGATGCTCGGCCAGCACCTTCGCGGTGGTGCCACCGAGGATTTTCTTCAGAGGTTCGTCGAGCGCTGCCACGCCGTCTATTGCACACCACGCCACTGACAACGGCCAGAATCACCGCTTTTCGCGCCTCCGGCTATGAGAGCGCCGCGTCCCTTCCACCCCATCGGCCGCAGTGGACTCATGCACGCTATTCGACGCCGATCAGCAGCGGCGCCGCGTACCGGCCGCCCTCGTAGACGACCGTGTCCACGGCGAGATACCGCTCTCGCACATGCCGCTCCAGCCGTTCGGCGAGGGATTCCGGAACGTCCGCGCCGAGAACGAGGGTGACCATTTCGCCGCCCGCGGACAGCATCCGGTCGAGCACGGTCGTCGCGGTGCCGGCCAGGTCGGCTCCGATCACCGCGACATCGCCGTCGATCAGGCCGAGGACGTCCCCGGCCTGGCAGACCCCGGCCATCGTCCACGACTGCCGCTCCGCGACCGCCAGCTCGGCATAGCGGGTGGCGCCCGCGGCCGAGGTCATCGCCACCGCGTCCGCGTCGAAGCTGCGGCCCGGCTCGTGCACCGCCAGCGCCGCGATGCCCTGCACGGCGGAGCGGGTGGGGATCAGCGCGACCCGCACACCCTCGGTACGGGCCTGCTCCGCCGCGGCAGCCGCGGTGTGCCGCAGCTCCGGGTTGTTGGGCAGCAACATCACCTCCCGGGCGTGCGCCTGCCGGATCGCCTGCACCAGCTCGCCGCTGGCGGGCGGCTCCCCGGGACGTACGGACACCACGGTCGCGCCTGCCTCCGCGCACAGTCCGGCGAGCCCTTCGCCCGGCACGACGGCGACCACGGCCCGCGCCGCCAGCTCCGGCTCCTTCGTGCGGGTGGTGGTGCCGCCGAAGTGCGTGATGGCGATCCGGTACGGGCGGCCGGCCTCGATGCCCGCCTCCACGGCGGCGCCCGCGTCATCGACATGGACATGGACGTTCCACAGGCCGTCCCCGCCGACCACCACCAGGGAGTCGCCGAGCCCGTCGAGCCGGGTCCGCAGGCCCGCCACGGCGTCGTCGTCCGCCTCCAGGAGGTAGATCACCTCGAAGGCGGGTCCGTCCGCATGCGGGTCCCCGCAGCCATCCGCCTCCCCAAGGGCCGCCACCTCGCAGCCCGCCGCCTCAGGGATCGGGGCATCCGCCCGTACGACGACGGGGGCCGTCGAAACCTCCCCGGACAGGGCGTCGGCGAGCGCGCCCAGCAACGCGACGACTCCGCAGCCGCCGGCGTCCACCACGCCCGCCCGGCCGAGGACCGCGAGCTGCCCAGGGGTCGCCCGGAGGGCGGTACGGGCGCCTTCGTGGGCGGCCCGCGCCACCTCGGAGGCCTCGCCGCCGGCCCGCTCCGCGGCATCGGCGGCGGCGGTCGCGACCGTCAGGACGGTGCCCTCCACCGGGTGCGCCACGGCCTCGTACGTCGATGCCGCGGCCCGGCGCAGCGCCCGCCGCAGCACCTCTCCGGCGCCCGGCCCGGCCGCACCGTCCGGCGCCGCCGCGGCCGTCAGCACCTCCGTCATCCCGCGCAGCAGCTGCGCGAGGATGGTGCCGGAATTGCCGCGGGCCCCGATGAGGGCTCCGTGCGCCATGGCGCCCATGGCATCGGCGAGGCCGGGTGCGGTACCGGTGGAGGCGTGCCCGTCGAAAGCGGCCTCGACGGCGCGGGTGGCGGATTCGAGCGTCAGATAGAGGTTGGTGCCGGTGTCACCGTCGGGCACCGGGTAGACATTGATCGCGTCGATCCGCTCGCGCTCCCGGCCGAGTGCCTCAAGGGCCAGCCCGCACCAGGTGCGTACCGCTGCGGCGTCGAGCGGGTACGGCACATCGTCCTCCTGGTTAACGGAATGCACCCGCACAGTAGCCGCGCTCGGGCGGGGAGTCCGGGGCGGGGGCCGGAGAGCCCGTGGTAGTTTCGTTCTACGGGAGCGGCCGTTGTATGCTGCTCCGGTTGCCCGATGAAAATCGGGCCATTCCTCTCCTGGCGAAGCCGGCGGTCAATGCACTCGGCTCGTTGGGATTTCACCGTAAGTGCATCTGAAGTCTTTGGAGTGACCCGTGGCTGCCAACTGCGACGTCTGCGGCAAGGGGCCGGGCTTCGGCAAGAGTGTCTCGCACTCGCATCGCCGTACCAACCGTCGTTGGAACCCCAACATCCAGACGGTTCGTGCAGTGATCGGGCGCACGCCGAAGAAGCTGAACGCCTGCACCTCGTGCATCAAGGCCGGCAAGGTCTCGCGCTGACGTCTTAGCCGTAGCGCAGCCCAGTCGGTTGCTTGTGAAGCCGGTCCACCGAGAGGTGGGCCGGCTTCTGCCGTTCCCGGGGCACGGCAGAAGCACTCCCTGCCACGCCCGCCCCGCTGTCGGAGTCAGCCGCGCGAGCGCCAGCCGTGGTCCACGGGCCCGATGCCCGCGCCCAGCCGGAAGCCGCCCGCGATGGCGCCGGTGACATAGTCCTTCGCCGCCGCGACCGCCTGCGGGACGGTGTCCCCCTTGGCGAGCTGCGCGGCGACGGCGCTGGCGAGGGTGCAGCCGGTGCCGTGCGTGTGCCGGTTGTCGTGACGGGGGGCGCGCAGCCAGTGCTCCTCGGTGCCGTCGGTGAGCAGGTCCACGGCGCTGTCGGCGCCCGCGCCACCGGGGACGACCGGCAGATGGCCGCCCTTGATGAGCGCCCAGCGCGGTCCGAAGTCCAGGATCGCGGCGGCCGCCCGGCGCATATCGGCCTCTTCGTCGACGCGCAGGCCGGTCAGCTGGGTGACCTCGTCCAGGTTGGGGGTGGCGACCGTGGCGGTCGGCAGCAGTTTGGTGCGGACCGCGTCCAGGGCGGTGGCGGCGAGCAGTGCGTCGCCGTGCTTGGAGACCCCGACCGGGTCGATGACGACGGGCACCCGCAGCTCGGCGAGCAGCTCCGCGACGGTCTCGACGAGTTCGGGCGAGGCGAGCATCCCGGTCTTCACCGCCTGGACGCCGATGTCGTCGACGACGCTGCGGAACTGGGCCCGTACGGCGTCCGCGGGCAGCTCCCAGGCGCCCTGCACACCGAGCGAGTTCTGCGCGGTGACGGCGGTGAGCACGCTCATGCCGTGGGTGCCGAGCGCCAGCATCGTCTTCAGGTCGGCCTGTATGCCCGCGCCGCCGCCGGAGTCGGAACCGGCGACGGTCAGCACGCGTGGAGGTATGTGCATGCCGCCGAATCTACTCGCCCTCTACTCGGGGTCCATGTTGTCCCCGAAGTGGTCCCAGCCGGCCTTAGCCCAGGGCGCGCCGTCCACCGTCACCTGGGGCAGTGCGGAGGGGTTGAGCACCTCGCCGATGACCTTCCACCGGGCGGGCAGCTTCACATCCGGCGGGAAGGTGGCCACGATCGCGTGGTCCTCGCCGCCGTTGAGCACCCACTGCATCGGGTCCACGCCGACGGCGGTGCCGATGTCGGACATCTGCGAGGGGATGTCGATCTTGGCGGACCGCAGGTCGATACGGACCTTGCTGGCCTCCGCGATATGCCCGAGGTCGGCGACCAGTCCGTCGCTGACGTCCGTCATGGCGGTTGCGCCGAGTCCGGCGGCCGCCGGGCCCGCGTGGTACGGCGGCTCGGGACGGCGGTGCGCCTCCACGAACGCGCGCGGGGAGCGGAAGCCACGGGAGAGGACGGCGTGGCCGGCGGCGGACCAACCGAGCCAGCCGGTGACCGCGACGACGTCGCCGGGCTGGGCGCCGCCCCGGGTGACCGGCTCCGCGTTGCGCAGATCGCCGAGCGCGGTGATGGCGACGGTGATGGTGTCACCGCGTACGACATCGCCGCCGACGACGGCGGCGCCGGCCACCTGGCACTCGTCGCGCAGCCCGTCCATCAGCTCGGTCGCCCAGGTGGCGGGGAGTTCCGCGGGGACGACCAGGCCGAGCAGGATCGCGGTGGGCACCGCGCCCATCGCCGCGATGTCGGCGAGGTTCTGCGCGGCGGCCTTGCGGCCGACGTCGTACGCGGTGGACCAGTCGCGGCGGAAGTGCCGCCCTTCCAGGAGGATGTCCGTACTGGCCACGACCCTCCGGTCGGGCGCGGTGACCACCGCGGCGTCGTCCCCCGGCCCGATCCGTACGGCCGGGGTGGTGGTGAGCCGGGAGGTGAGCTCCCTGATCAGCCCGAATTCCCCCAGCTCGCCGACGGTGCCCTTCATGCTGTTGCCCTTCCCATGTGTACGGACGATCCGTACTTGGCTGACGACTGCGCCGTACTTGCCGAGTTCACCGCGCGGGTCTCCCCGCTCCGCTCGGTGACGCGGTACCGTGGCGTCCCTTCTCCCCACATGATCCTCGTAGCCGCCCTGGAGGTTCCGTGGTACAGGCGTACATCCTGATCCAGACCGAGGTCGGCAAGGCCTCCGCCGTTGCCGAGGTGATTGCGAAGATCAACGGTGTGCAGACCGCCGAGGATGTCACCGGCCCCTACGACGTCATCGTGCGCGCTCAGGCCGACACGGTCGATGAGCTGGGCCGCATGGTGGTCGCGAAAGTCCAGCAAGTGGAAGGCATCACGCGCACGCTCACCTGCCCGGTCGTCCATCTCTAGTTCCCCCGTATGCTCGGCCGGGTGATCACAACGCGCCGCCGGTACCTGGCCCTGCCCGTGCTCACCGTGCTGTTCACCGCGGTGAGCTGTTCTTCCGAAGACATCGCCGTGCCCTCCCCCAAGGGCGACGCCGTACGGCACTGCCGGGCGCTCCACAAGGAGCTGCCGCGGACCGTGGACGGGCTGCAGCGGGGTACCGCGGAGCCCGTCTCCGACTTCACTGCCATATGGGGCGATCCTGCCGTGCAACTGCGCTGTGGGGTGCCGAAGCCCGACGTTTTGACGGCCGGGAGTGAACATTACAACCCCAACGCGGAAGGGGCGGAAGTCAACGGCGTCAGATGGCTCTTCGAGAAGCAGGACGACGGCTATCGCTTCACGGTCGTGCTGCGCAAGGTCTACGTCGAGGTGACCGTTCCCGGGACGTACGCCCCCGAGGTCAATGTGCTCACCGACCTCGCGGGCGCCGTCAAGAAGACCATTCCGGCAGGGGTCTAGGACCCGCTCAGCGCAGGCCCGTCGAGCGGCGCAGCGCCGCCTGGATGAGCCGGTCGATCAGCTCCGGGTAGCTCACACCGCTTTCCTGCCACATCCGCGGGTACATCGAGATGGGCGTGAAGCCGGGGAGCGTGTTGATCTCGTTGATCACGAACTCGCCGTTGTCCTGCAGGAAGAAGTCCGCACGGACCAGGCCCTCGCAGGACGCCGCCTCGAAGGCCGCGACGGCCAGCTCCTGGACCTCGGCGGTCTGCTCCGCGGTCAGCGGGGCCGGCACGATCCCGTCGGCCGAGTCGATGTACTTGGCCTCGAAGTCGTAGAAGTCGTGCGCGGTGACCGGCGGGATCTCGGCCGGCACACTGGCCCGCGGGCCGTCCTCGAACTCCAGGACCCCGCACTCGATCTCGCGGCCGCTCAGCAGCGACTCGACGATGATCTTGGGGTCGTGGCGACGCGCCTCCTCGACGGCCCCGTCCAGGCCGGAGAGGTCGGCGACCTTGGTGATGCCCATGGACGAGCCGGCGCGGGCGGGCTTCACGAACAGCGGCCAGCCGTGCTCGGCGGCGAAGTCCACGATCCTCTTGCGGGCGGCGGCGGGATTGCTGTCCCACTCCCGCGGGCGGATGACCTCGTACGGGCCGACCGGCAGCCCGAAGGAGGTGAACACCCGCTTCATGTAGTCCTTGTCCTGGCCGACGGCGGAGGCGAGCACGCCCGAGCCGACGTAGGGGACGCCGGAGAGCTCCAGCAGGCCCTGGAGGGTGCCGTCCTCGCCGTACGGGCCGTGCAGCACGGGGAAGACGACATCGACCTCGCCCAGCGCCTTGGGCACCGAGCCCGGCTCGCTGTAGACGACCTCGCGGTTGACCGGGTCGACCGGGAGCAGCACGCCGCCCTCGGTGGTTTCGGCCAGTTCGGCCACATTGGGCAGCCGCCGGTCCGAGATGGCCATCCGCTCGGGGTCGTCGGCGGTCAGCGCCCAGCGTCCGTCGGTCGTGATGCCGATGGGCAGCACGTCGTACTTCGCGCGGTCGATGGCGGCCAGCACGGCTCCGGCGGTGACCACGGAGATGGCGTGCTCGGAGCTGCGCCCGCCGAACACGACGGCGACGCGGGGCTTGTGGGAGGAGGTCTCGCTGCTCATATCGCGTCGAGGGTACCTGCTGACCGGCTCGTAGTCAGTGCTGCGGGCGGCTGTTGGTGGTGCCGCGTCGCCGTCGCCCCGGTGGCGCGGGCGCCGGATCTGACGGACCGCTGCCGCGCCGTACCGCTCCGTACTCCTCCGTACCGCTCCGTGCCGCCCGTGCCGCCCGTGCCGTTCAGTGCCGCCCGTGCCGTTCAGTGCCGCCCGTGCCGTTCAGTGCCGCTCGGGCTTCGCGGTGCGCGACATCAGGTCCTTGAGGGCCAGCATCGGCGGCTTGCCTCCGTGGACGATGTCCACGACCGTCTCGGTGAGCGGCATGTCGACGCCGTGCCGACGGGCCAGATCCAGCACGGACTCGCAGGACTTGACGCCCTCGGCGGTCTGCTTGGTGACCGCGATGGTCTCCTCCAGCGTCATACCGCGCCCGAGGTTGGTGCCGAAGGTGTTGTTGCGGGACAGCGGCGAGGAGCAGGTGGCGACGAGGTCGCCCATGCCGGCCAGGCCCGCGAAGGTGTGCGCGTCGGCGCCCATCGCGAGGCCGAGGCGGGTGGTCTCGGCGAGGCCGCGGGTGATCAGGGACGCCTTGGCGTTGTCGCCCAGGCCCATGCCGGTGGCGATGCCGACGGCCAGCGCGATGACGTTCTTGACCGCGCCGCCCAGCTCGCAGCCCACCACGTCGGTGTTGGTGTACGGGCGGAAGTACGGGGTGTGGCAGGCGGTCTGCAGCCGCCGGGCGACCGCCTCGTCGGCGCAGGCGACGACGGCCGCGGCGGGCTGCCGGGCGGCGATCTCCTTGGCGAGGTTGGGCCCGGTCAGCACCGCGACGCGCTCCGCGGGGACCTTGGCGACCTCTTCGACGACCTCGCTCATGCGCTTGGCGGTGCCCAGTTCGACGCCCTTCATCAGGGAGACCAGGACCGTGTCGGCGGGCAGCAGGGGCGCCCATTCGGTGAGGTTGGCGCGCAGCGTCTGCGAGGGGACGGCGAGGATGGTGAACTCCGCGCCGCGGGCCGCTTCCGCCGGGTCGGTGGTGGCCCGTACGGACGCGGGAAGCTCGACCCCCGGCAGATAGTCGGGGTTGGTGTGGCCGGTGTTGATCGCGTCGGCGAGGGCCGCGCGGCGCGCCCACAGGGTCACCTCGCATCCCGCGTCGGCGAGCACCATCGCGAATGCGGTGCCCCAGGACCCCGTGCCGAAGACGGCGCAGCGCGTCACTTGCTTTCATCCTCCTGTGCCTGCTGGGTGCTTCGGACCTGCTGCGTACGGGCGGCGGGCGCCGCGGGGGCGTCCGCGGCAGCCGTGGCGTTCGCCGCCTTCGCGGCCTCCCGGGCGGCGCGCCGCTCCCGGGCGATGACCTTGCGGTAGTCGAACGGTTCGGCCGGTGCGGGCTCGCTGCGCAGTTCGGCCAGCTGCTCGGTGATCGCGGCCATGATGGTGTCGGTGACGGCGCGCAGGACCTCGGCGGTCGGCTCCTTGCCGTAGAACGCGCTCAGGTCGACCGGCGGCCCCGCCTTCACCCGCAGCGTCTTGCGCGGGAAGAGCCGGAGCTTCTTCTCCTTGGCGTACGGCGGCATCACGTCATTGGCGCCCCATTGCGCGACGGGAATGACCGGGGCCATGGTCAGCAACGCGACCCGTGCCGCGCCGGTCTTGCCCTGCATGGGCCACATCTCGGGGTCGCGGGTGAGGGTGCCCTCGGGGTAGAAGGCGACACATTCGCCCTTGTCGATCGCGGCGACGGCGGCCCGGAACGCGGTGGCGGCGTCGGTGGTTTCCCGGTAGACGGGGATCTGGCCGAGGCGGCGCATCATCAGGCCGACAAAGCCGCCCTTGAAGAGGCCGGCCTTGGCGAGGAATCGCGGGACCCGTCCGGAGTTGTACTGATAGTGCGCATAGGAGAGTGGATCAAGGTACGAGTTGTGGTTGACCGCGGTGAGAAATCCGCCGTCAGCCGGAATGTGCTCCATTCCCTGCCAGTCCCGCTTGAACAGAACCAAAAGCGGTGGTTTGCAGATGACCGCGGCCAAGCGATACCAGAAGCCGATTCTGCGGCGGGACACTCGGACACCCTCCTAGTGGGACCTGCTGAGCTGCTGCGAGCCGGCAGCCGCACGATTGTCGCCCCAGGTACCCGCTATGTCGAGAACACCGTAACCCCGCGACTCCCGAACGGCGGCGGCAGCGGGTGAGAATGATGCCGATGCGAAGAGACGGAGCAGATCGCGCGGCAGAGGCGGCCTGGAGCCTGGTGGTGCCGCTGAAGCCGCTGGTGCGGGCCAAAAGCAGGCTCTCCCGGGCCACCGGTGAGGAGTTCCGGCCCCGGCTGGCGCTGGCCTTCGCCCTGGACACCGTCGCCGCGGCGCTGGCCTGCGAATACGTCAGGGATGTGGTGGTTGTCACGGACGATCCGCTGGCCGGGGAGCGACTGGCGGCGCTGGGGGCGCGCATTGTGCCCGACACTCCGGCCCGCGGGCTCAACGCCGCACTGGTGCACGGAGCGGGCACGGTGCGGGCGCGCCGCCCGGATGCCGCCGTCGCCGCGCTGAACGCCGATCTTCCCGCGCTGCGTCCGGCCGAGCTCGGTCTGGTGCTCCATTCCGCCGCGGAATTTCCCCGCGCATTTCTCGCGGATGCAGCGGATATCGGGACAACACTTCTGACCGCGACTTCCGGAGTGGAATTGGCACCGGCATTCGGGGGGCCGTCGCGGGCCCGTCACCTCGCTTCCGGAGCGCGCGAGATCCTTGCGGCGGATGTGCCGTCGGTACGCCGGGACGTGGACACCGGCGAGGATCTGCGGGCCGCGCTGGCACTCGGCGTGGGCCCGCACACGGCGCGCCACACCCCGCCGCCGGCGGGTGACGGGGCGATGGTGGAGGCCGCCGCGCCCCAGGCGCCGCCGCAGGTCAGAGCGTCTGGAGCGTGATGAGGACGATGCGGCGGCCGTCGCCTTCGCCCTCGACCTCGATGCGCACCCGCTGACCGGGCCGCAGCAGCCGCAGGCCGCCCGCGTCAAAGGCCGCCGCGTCGAAGGGCAGCGGGGTCCCGTCGTCCAGCAGCACGCTGCCGGAGCGGTTCTCGGAGTCGTAGGTGTACGAGGTGGCCTGCATGGGAGAGAGCCTAGACGAGTAAGTCCGGTGTCCCTTCGTCCGCCCGTAGAGCGGCCGGAACGGACACCGGGCTTACTCGTCCAGCGGTTCGCTGCCGGAACGCACCGCGGGCCGGGCTCCCCGAAGGGAGACCGGCCCGACGCCTGGCGTCGCCGCTGCTGAATTACCGCTTGCGGGCGGTGGTCTTCTTGGCGGTCGTCTTGCGGGCGGTGGTCTTCTTCGCGGGGGCCTTCTTCGCCGTCGCCTTCTTCGCGGGGGCCTTCTTGGCGGTGGCCTTCTTCGCGGTGGTCTTCTTTGCCGGGGCCGCCTTCTTCGCGGTGGCCTTCTTCGCGGTGGTGGCCTTCTTCGCCGTGGTCTTCTTGGCGGTGACCTTCTTGGCGGTGACCTTCTTCGCCGCGGCCTTCTTCGCCGTCACCTTCTTCGCGGCGGCCTTCTTCGCGGTGGCCTTCTTCGCGGCCGCCTTCTTGATGGCGGCACCGCCCGTAAGGCTGCCCTTGGGAGCCTTCTTGACGGCGACCTCGCCGCCCTTGGGGAGCTTCTTCGAGCCGCTGACCAGGTCCTTGAAGCCCTGACCCGCACGGAAACGCGGCACCGAGGTCTTCTTGACCCGCACCCGTTCACCCGTCTGCGGGTTGCGGGCGTAGCGGGCCGGGCGGTCGACCTTCTCGAACGAGCCGAATCCGGTGACCGAAACGCGGTCGCCGGTGACAACTGCACGGACGATTGCGTCCAGTACCGCGTCAACGGCTTCCGCTGCGTTCTGACGGCCGCCGAGCTTGTCGGCAATGGCTTCTACGAGCTGCGCCTTGTTCACGTCTTCCCCTTCGGAGACATTGCTGGAACGAAAGTTTCCAAGCTTTTTCGCACGTTAGGCAGATATATACCGCAAATCAAACACGAAACGGGCTAATCACCCTTGTGCCGCAACGGACTCGACCTTCACGGACTTCCGTCGGTGTGCACATCTTCGGGATAACGACCTGCGTCGAGGTCTTCCATGAACCACTCCAGACGCCTTGCCGCGTCCGCAAGATCGTGTTTAGCCGCGGCCGTGATGACGAGCAGCTTCCGGGTCAGCGCCATCCGTACGCCCTCCGGGACTTGCAGTGTCCGCACTCTTGCGTGTGCGTCCTTGAGTCGGTCGGCGACGAAACCGTAGAGCTCCAGTTGGTCGTCGCGTTCCATGCGCTAATTGTGCCATCTGCGGGGAGTTGTCGCTTCACGGGGCCTCAACAGCCGCCCCGACAAGCAGATGCGCCCCCTGCCAACTGCACAGGGGGCGCATCGTACGCAATATGGCTTTGAGCCATAAAACCCGAGGTCAGACCTCTACCGTACGCGGTTTGAACGACGGCCTGTTCGCCTCGTACTCCGCGATGGAGGACTCCTCCCGAAGGGTGAGGCTGATGTCGTCCAGACCCTCCAGCAGCCGCCAACGGGCGTTCTCGTCCAGCTCGAAGTCGGCAGTCAGCTTGGGCTGTCCGGGGGCCTCGGCGCGGACCTGCCTGTCGACCAGGTCCACCGTCACCTCCGTGGTCGGGTCGGCTTCCAGGAGCGCCTGCAACCGGTCCACGGTCTCCTGCGGCAGGACCACCGTCAGCAGCCCGTTCTTGAGGGAGTTACCGCGGAAGATGTCCGCGAACCGCGAGGAGATGACAGCCTTGAAGCCGTAGTTCTGCAGCGCCCATACGGCGTGCTCGCGCGAGGAGCCGGTGCCGAAGTCGGGGCCGGCGACCAGCACCGTGGCGCCCTTGTACTGCGGCTGGTTGAGGACGAAGCCGGGGTCCTTGCGCCAGGCCTCGAACAGCCCGTCCTCGAAGCCGTCGCGGGTGACCTTCTTCAGCCAGTGCGCCGGGATGATCTGGTCGGTGTCGACGTTGCTGCGGCGCAGCGGGACGGCCCGGCCGGTGTGGGTGGTGAAAGCTTCCATGGTTCTCAGACTCCCGCGGGCGTGGTGACGTCAGGCTGGCCGGCCGTTGAGGCCAGGTCGGCCGGTGAGGCCAGATGGCCGAGAACCGCCGTTGCGGCGGCGACCTGCGGCGAGACCAGGTGGGTACGGCCACCCTTGCCCTGCCGGCCCTCGAAGTTGCGGTTGGAGGTGGACGCGGAGCGCTCACCGGGCGCCAGCTGATCGGGGTTCATGCCCAGGCACATCGAGCAGCCCGCGTGCCGCCATTCGGCCCCGGCCGCGGTGAAGACCTTGTCCAGACCCTCCGCGACGGCCTCCAGGGAGACCCGCACCGAGCCGGGAACGACCAGCATCCGCACGCCCTCGGCGACCGAACGGCCCTCCAGGATGGCGGCCGCGGAGCGCAGGTCCTCGATACGGCCGTTGGTGCACGAACCTACGAAGACGGTGTCCACGTTGATGTCGCGCAGCGGCTGTCCCGCAGTCAACCCCATGTATTCCAGGGCCTTTTCAGCGGCGAGGCGCTCCGAGGCGTCCTCGTACGAAGCCGGGTCGGGGACGTTCGCCGAAAGCGGCGCACCCTGGCCGGGGTTGGTGCCCCAGGTAACGAACGGCGCCAGCGAGGAGGCGTCGATGACGACCTCGGCGTCGAAGACCGCATCGTCGTCGGTGCGCAGCGTCTGCCAGTACTCGACCGCGGCGTCCCAGTCCGCGCCCCGGGGAGCGTGGTCGCGCCCCTGGAGGTAGTCGAAGGTGGTCCGGTCGGGGGCGATCATGCCGGCCCGCGCGCCCGCCTCGATCGACATGTTGCAGATGGTCATCCGGGCTTCCATCGACAGTTTCTCGATGGCGGAGCCGCGGTATTCCAGGACGTAGCCCTGGCCGCCGCCGGTGCCGATCTTGGCGATGATCGCCAGGATGAGGTCCTTGGCGGTCACGCCGTCGGGCAGTTCGCCGTCGACGGTGATGGCCATGGTCTTGAAGGGCGCCAGCGGCAGCGTCTGGGTGGCCAGGACGTGCTCGACCTGGCTGGTGCCGATGCCGAACGCCAGCGCGCCGAAGGCGCCGTGGGTGGAGGTGTGGCTGTCACCGCAGACGACGGTGGTGCCGGGCTGGGTCAGTCCCAACTGCGGTCCCACAACGTGGACAACGCCCTGCTCGACGTCGCCCAGCGGGTGCAGCCGGACGCCGAACTCCGCGCAGTTCTTGCGCAGCGTCTCCAGCTGGGTGCGCGAGACCGGGTCGGCGATCGGCTTGTCGATGTCGAGGGTGGGGGTGTTGTGGTCCTCGGTGGCGATGGTCAGATCCGTCCGGCGGACCGTGCGGCCGGCCTTGCGCAGGCCGTCGAACGCCTGCGGGCTGGTCACCTCGTGCAGCAGGTGCAGATCGATGAAGAGCAGGTCGGGCTCGCCTTCCGCGCGCCGGACGACATGGTCGTCCCAGACCTTCTCCGCGAGTGTCCGTCCCATCGCTTTCCCTCCGGCCGGCCGCTGTGCCGGCCTAACTCGACAGTGTGCGAGGTGCCCGCGATCCCCGTGCCGGGCCCAACGCCGGGCCCTGGTCGAGGGCCACATCTACAGAGTGACGACTTCCCTGGAAAATTGAACTTGCGTTTCACACTGTGAGACATGAGTATCGTTGCATGGACAACTCTAGCGGCGTCGGCGTTCTCGACAAGGCAGCTCTGGTTTTGAGCGCCCTGGAGTCCGGTCCGGCCACCCTCGCCGGGCTGGTCGCGGCGACAGGGCTCGCACGGCCCACGGCACACAGGCTCGCCGTGGCTCTGGAACACCACCGGATGGTGGCGAGGGACATGCAGGGCCGGTTCATCCTCGGCCCGCGACTGTCCGAGCTGGCCGCGGCGGCCGGCGAGGACCGCCTCCTGGCCACAGCCGGACCGGTGCTCACCCACCTGCGCGACGTGACGGGCGAAAGCGCCCAGCTCTATCGGCGGCAGGGCGATATGCGGATCTGCGTGGCGGCGGCGGAACGGCTGTCCGGACTGCGGGACACCGTCCCGGTCGGCTCCACGCTGCCCATGAAGGCGGGCTCGGCCGCCCAGATCCTGATGGCCTGGGAAGAGCCGGAGCGGCTGCACCGCGGC
Source organism: Streptomyces sp. NPDC050636 (assembly GCF_040654775.1). NCBI lineage: Bacteria > Bacillati > Actinomycetota > Actinomycetes > Kitasatosporales > Streptomycetaceae > Streptomyces > Streptomyces sp. NPDC050636. Next base: position 37,322 of record NZ_JBFAIP010000032.1, on the reverse strand, counting down.
CTCCAGGGCGCGCGCTTCACGGCCACCGCCCTGTCCGGCGTACGGCGCCGCGGCTGGGCCCAGTCGATCGGCGAGCGGGAGCCGGGCGTGGCGTCCGTCTCCGCGCCCGTACGGGGCCCCTCCAACCGCGTGGTGGCCTCCGTGTCGGTCTCCGGCCCGATCGAGCGGCTGACCCGCCACCCGGGCCGTATGCACGCCCAGGCGGTCATCGACGCGGCCGCCCGCCTCTCCGAGGGCCTGCGACGCAACGGCTGAGTACCCCGCGGCGGCGCGGGCCGGCGCAGGAGCCGTTGTCGGTTGCGGTGGTGCCGTGCAAGACCGCAACCGACGACCCCGGGGACTACGCCGCCAGCCGGTCGGCCGCCCGCTCCCCGCGCCGCCCGACCGGCACCACACCGACGGCCTCGCCGAGGCCGTGCGCCGGCATGTTGGCGTAGACGTTCTCGTACGAACCCGCCGGGACGACATAGGTCTCGTGCCAGAAGCCGACCTTGTCCCGGCCCGCCCGCACCCGGCGGTTGTACGCCGCCCAGGCCGGCCGGTGCTCGCCGTTCCGGTCGGAGGCGTAGGCCAGCAGCTTCTCCTTCGACTCCCAGTACTGGATGACGCCGACGTGCCGGGGGAATCCCATGACGAACCGGGTGCCGAGCATGCCGACGCCCCGGTCACGGGACAACTCCCTGATCATCCGCGGCATCGCGGTGAACACGGGCACCCAACTCCGCACCGCCCACCAGCTGTTGATCCGCATCCCGATGAGGAAGACGACCACGTCCCCCTCGGCGTCCGCCGTCATCCGCCCTGGAATCGGCTTTCCGCTCATGACAGGCCCCCTAGCCATATTGGATAGCCCAGCTATCCACTTACCCGTGATTGGATAGTGACACTCTCCAAGGAAAGGTGCAAGCGGATGCGGCTGGCGGAGTTGAGTGAGCGCAGCGGGGTGTCCACCGCCACGATCAAGTACTACCTGCGCGAGGGCCTGCTGCCGCCCGGCCACCGGATCAGCGCCACCCAGTCGGCCTACGACGACGACCATCTGCGGCGCCTGCGGCTCGTCCGCGCCCTGATCCAGGTCGGCCGGATGCCCGTGACCACCGCCCGGGAGGTGCTGGCGGCCGTCGAGGACGAGTCACGCGACCAGCACATGCGGCTCGGCGCGGCCGTGGAGGCCCTCCCGTACGGCCCGGAGCCCGACGCGGCGGACCCGGCGACCACCGCCGCCCGGCACACCGCCACAGAGCTCCTGGAGCGCCTCGACTGGCACTTCAGCGGCACCGTGGCGGACGCCTCCCCCGCCTTCCGGATGCTCGTCTCCGCCATCGCGGCCCTGAAGCGCCTCGACTACGCCTGCGACACCGCGCATCTGCTGCCCTACGCGCGCCAGGCGGCCCAACTCGCCGTCTTCGACCTGGATCTGGTCGAGGAGTTCGAGACGCCGACGGAGCGGGTGGAGGCCGCGGTGGCCTTCACGGTGCTGTACGAGCCGGTACTGCTGAGCCTGCGCCGGCTGGCCGAGGCGGAGGAGTCCAACCGGCGCTTCGGACAGGGCCGTTGAATGCGAGAAGGCCCCCCGCGTGACGCGGAGGGCCTTCTCGTTACGTACCCCCGACCGGATTCGAACCGGCGCTACCGCCTTGAGAGGGCGGCGTGCTAGGCCGCTACACAACGGGGGCCTGTTTTGTTGCAGTTGAGCCGTGCTGCAAGGACACTGCGCTGGGCTACCAGGACTCGAACCTAGACTAACGGAACCAGAAACCGTCGTGCTGCCAATTACACCATAGCCCATGGTGGTATAGACCAGTACCCCCGACCGGATTCGAACCGGCGCTACCGCCTTGAGAGGGCGGCGTGCTAGGCCGCTACACAACGGGGGCCCTAGCGATCCTGCATGAGAAACAGCGGGTGCGACCCGGACTGTCTCCCTGGGAAGGATCTGTACCCCCGACCGGATTCGAACCGGCGCTACTGCCTTGAGAGGGCAGCGTGCTAGGCCGCTACACAACGGGGGCTTGCGGATGAGATCCGCGGTTGCAGATAAGCTCTGCGAGCTGGCCTACCAGGACTCGAACCTAGACTAACGGAACCAGAAACCGTCGTGCTGCCAATTACACCATAGGCCATCAAAGCACAACCCCCTGCGGGGGTTTTGTTTGATGTGCGCTTCCCTGCCGGACCTTTCGGCCCTCTCGGGCGGCGCAGGAAGAACATTACCTGATCGTGGACGGGGCTCCAAAACCGATAACGCCGCGCAACAGCCCCGGCAGCTCGGCCAGACCGCGATCCGCCGCACACCGGGCGGCGGATCGTCCCCTCACCTCATCCCCTCAGTTCACCCAGTCCTTGAGGGGCTCGGTGTCGAGCTCGATGCCGACCGGGTCGGGAAGGGTCACCGTCTTGCCGAACGGCACGATCACGGCCTTGTCGTAGCGCTCACCGTCCGGCTCCGAGTAGACCGTGACCTCGCAGCTGTCGCGGTCGATCAGCAGATAGACCGGAATACCGGTCTCCGCGTAGGCACGGGGCTTCTCCCTGCGGTCCCGGCGGTCGGTGTCGCGGTCGAACGAGGTGACCTCTACAGCCATGAGGACGGGTTCGGACCCGCTCCACTCACCGTGCCCGGCAAAGGAGCCAGGCTTGGCGAGCGAAGCGTCAGGGATCGCCCGGCCCTCGCGGTACGCCCGGATCTTGAGGCCCCGCTCGCCGTAGAGGTGAAGGTCGGGTCGGTGCTGCATGCACATGCGCTGAAGCCAAGCAATGATCTCGACGTGGTCGCCATCCGGCACTGCCTTGACTCCAAGCCTTCCGTTGATGAATTCCAGGCGCAGCCCCTCGGCGGTGCGGGCGGCGAAACGAGCCAGCTCTTCGAATTGGCTCAGCAGCAGCATGTGCGGCCGGTCGGCGAGCGCGGTCACGGTCAGCCCTCCTCTTGCCTCAGCCTCTATTACGGTCATTGTCCCCACCCTTCAGGTTGTCGTCTGCTCCTGGCTACACGAAGGGCCCGGAAGCCGTAGCGGCTTCCGGGCCCGAGGCACTCGTACGAGATCAGCCCGCCAGTTTGGCCAGGGCCGCGTCGATGCGCTGGATGGTGCGGTCCTTGCCGAGGACCTCCAGGGACTCGAAGAGCGGGAGGCCCACGGTGCGGCCGGTGACCGCCACGCGGACCGGGGCCTGGGCCTTGCCGAGCTTGAGGCCGTGCTCCTCGCCGGCGGCCAGGACGGCCTCCTTGAGGGACTCGGGGCTGGTCCAGTCGGCGTCGGCGAGCTTGGCGCGGGCCGTCGTCAGCAGGGCCGCCGGGTCGCCCTTCATCGCCTTCGTCCAGGACGCCTCGTCCTCGACGGGCTCCTTGAGGAAGAGGAAGTCGACGTTCTGCGTGATGTCGGAGAGGACGGTCACGCGGGTCTGGGCGTGCGGGGCGATGGCCTGCCAGGCGGCCTCGTCGAAGTCCTCCGGGGCCCAGTTGGCGTGCGGGGCCTTCAGCCACGGCTCGCAGGCCGCGATGAAGGACTTCACGTCCAGCTGCCTGATGTGGTCGGCGTTGATCGCCTCGGCCTTCTTCAGGTCGAAGCGGGCCGGGTTGGCGTTGACGTCCGCGATGTCGAACTTCTCGATCAGTTCGGCGACGGAGAAGATGTCCTGGTCCGCCGAGAACGACCAGCCGAGCAGGGCGAGGTAGTTGAGCAGGCCCTCGGGGAGGAAGCCGCGGTCGCGGTAGAGGTTGAGGGAAGCCTGCGGGTCACGCTTGGAGAGCTTCTTGTTGCCCTCGCCCATGACGTAGGGCAGGTGACCGAACTCGGGGATGGCGGACGCGATGCCGAGCTCGATGAGGGCCTTGTAGAGGGCGATCTGGCGGGGGGTGGAGGAGAGCAGGTCCTCGCCGCGCAGGACGTGGGTGATCTCCATCAGGGCGTCGTCAACCGGGTTGACGAGGGTGTAGAGCGGCGCGCCGTTGGCGCGGACGATGCCGAAGTCCGGGACGTTCTCCGGGGTGAAGGTCAGCTCGCCGCGCACCAGGTCGGTGAAGGTGATCGGTTCGTCGGGCATCCGGAAGCGGACGATCGAGGTGCGGCCCTCGGCGTCGTACGCGGACTTCTGCTCGGCGGTCACCGTGCGGCACTTGCCGTCGTAGCCGGAGGGCTTGCCGGCCTTGCGGGCGGCGTCGCGGCGGACGTCCAGCTCTTCGGTGGTGCAGTAGCAGTGGTACGCGTGGCCGGCGGCGAGCAGCTTGTCAGCGACGTCCTTGTAGAGGTCCATCCGCTGCGACTGGCGGTACGGGGCGTGCGGGCCGCCGACCTCGGGTCCTTCGTCCCAGTCGAAGCCCAGCCAGCGCATGCAGTCCAGCAGCTGGTTGTAGGAGTCCTCGGAGTCGCGGGCCGCGTCGGTGTCCTCGATGCGGAAGACCAGGGTGCCCTGATGGTGCCGGGCGAACGCCCAGTTGAACAGGGCGGTACGGACCAGGCCCACGTGGGGGTTGCCGGTCGGGGAGGGACAGAAACGTACGCGGACGGGGGTGCCGGGGGTCGCGTTAGCCACGCTTGATCACCTTGTTGGTGAGAGTGCCGATGCCTTCGATGGTGACGGCGACCTCGTCGCCGACGTTGAGGGGGCCGACCCCGGCCGGGGTGCCCGTGAGGATGACGTCGCCGGGGAGCAGGGTCATCGCCTCGGTGATGTGAACGATCAGGTCCTCGATCGGGCGGACCATGTCGCTGGTGCGGCCGAGCTGGCGCTGTTCACCGTTGACCGTGCACTGGATCGCGAGCCCCGCGGCAATGTCCGCGGGGTCGAGTCCGGTCTCGACCCAGGGGCCGAGCGGACAGGAGCTGTCGAAGCCCTTGGCCCGCGCCCACTGCCCCTCGCGCTTCTGGACGTCGCGCGCGGTGACGTCGTTGGCGCAGGTGTAGCCGAGGATGACGTCCTTGACGCGCTCGCGGGGCACCTCACGGCACATCCGGCCGATGACGACGGCGAGCTCCGCTTCGTGGTGCACCTCCTGGGAGAAGGAGGGGTACGCGATGGGGTCGCCGGGGCCGACCACGGAGGTGGAGGGCTTGAAGAAGGTGACCGGCGCGTCAGGGACGGTGTTGCCCAGCTCGGCGGCGTGTTCGGCGTAGTTGCGACCGATCGCCACGACCTTGTTGGGCAGCACCGGCGGCAGCAGGCGGATCTTGTCGAGGGGGACCTTCTGGCCCGAGCGCTCGAATTCCGCGAAGGGATGCCCCTTGATGACGTCGAGTTCGTCGCCTTCGACGACGCCGAAGCCGACGTTGCCGTCGATGGAGAATCTGGCGATGCGCACGGGTTGCCGCTGCCCCTCATTGATCACTGGCCGGAGTTGACACTCCAGGCTATCGCGGGGAAGCGGGCGCTCCGCTGCGGTATGACGCCGGTGCCTTGCGCGGGTGCCGTGTGCCGCCGGTGCGGCGTGCCGCCGGGGCGACCCGGTCAGACGGCGGCGTCTTCCTTGGGGGCGTCTTCCTTGGGGGCGTCCATCAGGATGGTGCGGCGGGGGTTGGCCGTCTGGGTGGGCAGTTCGACGGTGTGCTCCGGTGCCTCGGGGACCGCGGTGCCGAGCTCGTCGGCGTCCTTGAGGTGCGCCAGGGTCGTGCGCCGCGGGTTGGCTATGTTGCGGAACATCATCGTGGTCTTCACTGCTTCACGCCTCGCGAGGGGATGAGGAATAGGGAATCCGGCATGCCGACCAGGGCGTCGGGCATGCCGAAAGGGCTGCCCTTGTCATTCGGGGCAACCCTGTAAAGCGTCAGGCTATGCGCGCTATTCCCTGCGAAGTGGTGGTCAAGTCAACGATCTTCCTGTGAGTTTCCTCACGAAGGGTGTGACAAATGCCGCATTTCCCGTGATCAACATCCATGGGCGAATCGGACATTGCCGTATTGAAGCGCACGTTCCGCTCCTGATCACCGCACCTGGGACAGCGCATCCAGGCGATCGACTCGTGGGTAAAAGTCCGAAATTGGTAGCCCAATCCTCTACGTGCCGTAACGCGTTCCATACAATGCGTCATCCATGTCACAGCCACTGGCTCCGCTCTTGTTGGAGATCCGGCACTGTGCTGGAATTCCACGGACCGCCGCACGTTTCAGCCGGCGCGCAGGGCGCAAAGTGGCGCCGCGCGGTGGTGCCGCTCTCTCGGCCAGAGGGGGCAGTCCGCCGGTCACTCACGACCGCCATGGGGGATTCAGCGGTCCCCTACGACTCGACACCGTCCCGCCGTTAGCGCGGAGGGACGCCTGGTCCAGAGGTTGCGACGCTAGTGCAGGGACGTTTCAAGAGGGATGGCAGCGCTGCGGCGGACCCGGAGCTGCGCGGCGGAACCGACCGCGCCTCCACGCCCCAGCGCGCCCAGAGCAACGGTCAGACGGGCGGCACCAGTGTGTCGTCCGATCGCAGCGGCCAGGCGCCCGGCGCCGACTCCGCGGACACCGGCAAGCCCAAGGCCGCGAAGGGCCCGACCGGGCCCGGCTCGCGAATAGCGCTGCGCAACTGGCGCATCAGCACCCGCCTGATCTCCCTGCTCGCGCTTCCCGTTGTCGCCGCGACCACGCTGGGCGCGTTCCGTATCCAGGACTCGATGGAGAACATCGACCAGCTGGACAAGATGCAGCTGCTCACGGAGATGACGCGGCGGGCGACCGAGCTCGCCGACGCGCTCCAGGTGGAGCGGGACAAGTCGGCGGGACCGATCGCCGGCACGGGCAACACCAAGGACGATGCGAACGTTGTCGCGCCCCGTGAGTCGACCGACAACGCCAAGAAGACGTTCAAACTGGCCACCGACGACATCCGGGGCCAGGACTCCACGATGGCCGGTGTCCGGTCGACCGTCCTGGAGATCACCCGCCAGCTCAACGGCCTCAACGAGATCCGCAACAACGCGTACACGGACGACAGCAACGCCGCGCGGACCGTCACCAGCTACAACCAGCTGATCGAGTCGCTGCTGGACCTCTCCCAGGACATGGCGCAGGCGACCAGCAACCCGGAGATGATCCGCAGTACCCGTGCGCTGGCGGCGTTCTCGTCGGCCAAGGAGTACGCGTCGATCCAGCGCGCCCTGGTCAGTGCCGGACTCGCCCACCAGGGCGGCCCGCAGTTGTCCTCCAACGACCGGCAGGCCGGACGTAACGCGGAGGACAACGAGAAGGCGGCCCGGGACCGCTTCCGGCAGATCTACGCCAACAACCCCAACGCGCTCACCCTCGGTCTCGACGGCAACAACGAAGAGATCAAGTCCGCTGTCGCCTTCGCGCACCGCTCGTTCGCCAGCGGCGCCGGCATCCGCAGTCAGGAGTACAAGTACCTCGACTGGTACGACTCCGACACCGTCAAGATCGCTGAGATGTCGCGCATCGAGACGACGCTGCTCTCCGAGATGGAGCAGAAGTCCCGCGAGCTGCGCAACGAGGCCACCCAGGAAGCCATCCTCAACGGTGCGGTGATCCTGCTCGTCCTCGGCGTCTCGCTGGTCGGCGCGTTCGTCGTGGCCCGCTCCATGGTCCGCTCGCTGCGCCGCCTCCAGGACACCGCGCAGAAGGTCGCCCAGGACCGGCTGCCCGAGCTGGTCAAGCAGCTGTCCGAGGCCGACCCGCAGGACGTGGACACCTCCGTCGAGTCGGTCGGTGTGCACAGCCGGGACGAGATCGGCAAGGTGGCCGCGGCCTTCGACGACGTGCACCGCGAGGCCGTCCGGCTGGCGTCCGAGCAGGCGCTGCTGCGGGGCAACGTCAACGCGATGTTCACCAACCTGTCGAGGCGTTCGCAGGGTCTCATCCAGCGTCAGCTCTCGCTGATCTCCGAGCTGGAGTCCCGCGAGGCCGACCCGGACCAGCTGTCCTCGCTGTTCAAGCTCGACCACCTCGCCACGCGTATGCGCCGTAACGGTGAGAACCTCCTCGTCCTCGCGGGTGAGGAGCCGGGACGCCGGTGGACGCGACCGGTGCCGCTGGTCGACGTCCTGCGTGCGGCCGCCTCCGAGGTGGAGCAGTACGAGCGGATCGAGCTCAACGCCGTACCGCAGACCGAGGTCGCCGGCCGGGTCGTCAACGACCTCGTGCACCTGCTCGCCGAGCTGCTGGAGAACGCCACCTCGTTCTCCTCGCCGCAGACCAAGGTCAAGGTGACCGGTCACGCGCTGCCCGACGGCCGCGTCCTGGTCGAGATCCACGACACCGGTATCGGCCTGTCCCCCGAGGACCTGTCGGCGATCAACGAGCGGCTGGCCAGCCCGCCGACCGTGGACGTCTCGGTGTCCCGGCGGATGGGTCTGTTCGTGGTCGGCCGGCTGTCGCTGCGCCACGGCATCCGTATCCAGCTGCGCCCCTCCGACTCCGGTGGCACCACCGCGCTGGTCATGCTCCCGGTGGACGTCGCGCAGGGCGGCAAGAAGCCCGCGCCGAGCACCGCCAAGAGCGGCGCCGGCGACATCGGCAGCGCCCCGTCCAGCCGGCTCGCGGGCCTGGCCCCGCGCGGTCAGGTCGGCTCGGGTCCGTCGGCCGGCGGGCGCCCCGCGCTGCCCGCGCGCGGCGGTCCCGGCGGCGCGCCCAACGCGTTCGGCGCCTCGGCTCCCGCGGGCCGTACGAACGCTCCTGGCGCGCCCCAGGGCGGCGACCCGCGCCCGGCCGCCGGGCGTCCCGGTGCCGGTCGTCCCGGCCTGCCCGCCCGCGCCGAGAACAGTCAGCAGTCGCCGAGCGTGGCGCCGCCCACCGGCGCGCCCCGGCGCGAGGAGCGTCCGCAGCTGCCGCCGCGGGGTCCCGCGGCCGCGCTGCCGGGCGGTTCCGGCCCCCGTGGCCCCCAGGACGGCCAGGGCGAGCAGCAGCCGGGCACCACGAGCTGGGGCGCGCGCCGCGAGCGCGGCGACTCCGGGGACGACTGGCCGCTGGCGCCCCGCGAGGCGCAGGACCGGCCGCGCGGCCACGAGGAGCCGGAGAACACCGGCAGCTTCGAGCGGCCCTCGGCCGGCGGTCCCGCGGACACCACGGCGTTCGCCCGCCCCGACTTCAACGGCCCGCCGCCCGGCACGAACCAGGGCGGCCGCGGCCCGGCCGACACCGGCCTGTTCACACCGCAGGGCGGCCGCGACACCGGCGAGTTCGCCCGGCCGGCCGGCCAGGGCGCGGGCAGCGGACCCGGTGACACCGGACAGTTCCGCCGACCCGACAGCGACACGGGCCAGTACGAGACCGAGCAGTTCCGCCAGCCGGACAGCGACACGGGCCAGCACGAGACCGGCCAGTTCCGCCAGCCCGACAGCGACACGGGCCAGTACGAGACCGGCCAGTTCCGCCAGCCCGACAGCGACACCGGTCAGTACGAGACGGGTCAGTTCCCGGTGGCGCGGCCGCAGGACAGCGGTGCGCCGTCCGCCGACGCGCTCAGCGGCTCGGACGCGGGTCCCGGAGACGGCCGTACGCCGATCTTCGACACCATCGAGTCGAACTGGTTCAATCACCCGGCGTCCGCGGCTGCCGGTGTGCCGCCGCAGCGCCCCGAAGAGTCCGGTGCGCCCGGTGCCCCGTCGGCACCGCGCCGCGCACCCGGCCGCGACGAGGCCCCGGCGAACGGCGCGCGCAACGGCGCGCCGGCGCAGGACCCGGCGGCGCAGGGCGAGGGCAAGGCCCAGTGGCGTTCCTCGCCGAACGATGAGACGTGGCGGCAGGCGGAGCAGATCCGCCAGCCCGCCGCGGGCGGTATCACCACCTCCGGACTGCCCCGCCGCGTCCCCCGCGCGAATCTCGTGGCGGGCACCGCGCAGCAACAGCAGTCCCCCCAGACCGGTCCGCAGGTCTCGCGTGCGCCCAGTGATGTGCGCGGGCGGCTGACCAATCTCCGTCGGGGTATCCAGCAGGGCCGGCAGGCCGGCGGCACGTCCGCCACCGGCAACCACGGCATTGTTGACCCCACTCACCAGCAGGAGCGTTAGTTGAGTCCGATGAGCCAGGCGGCGCAGAATCTGAACTGGTTGATCACCAACTTCGTGGACAACACCCCCGGGGTGTCCCACACGGTGGTGGTCTCCGCGGACGGGCTGCTCCTCGCCATGTCCGAGGGATTCCCGCGCGACCGTGCCGACCAACTGGCGGCGGTGGCCTCCGGCCTGACCTCGCTGACCTCCGGCGCGTCCCGCATCTTCGAGGGCGGGACCGTCAACCAGACCGTGGTGGAGATGGAGCGCGGCTTCCTCTTCATCATGTCCGTCTCCGACGGATCGTCCCTGGCCGTTCTCGCACACCCCGACTGCGACATCGGCCTCGTCGGTTACGAGATGGCTCTGCTGGTCGACCGCGCGGGCACCGTTCTGACGCCCGATCTCCGCGCCGAACTGCAGGGCAGCCTGCTGCACTGAGGCGCCCGCAGCGCCTCACCGCACCACGCCTGTAGCCAACCATCAGCCCGCCGAACCCCCCACCGGCTCAACCCGACCGACGACAGTCAGTTGTCCCGTCCGGAGGACCCATGACCCCGCCACCTGCCACTTCCGGCCCGTACGGCGCATACAGCCACGCGCCGTACGGGAGCGAAGGTGACCAGCCGCTGGTGCGCCCGTACGCCATGGTCGGAGGCCGGACCCGGCCGCGCTACCAGCTCGCCATCGAGGCGCTGGTCAGCACGACCGCCGACCCCTCCCAGCTGCCCGGGCTGCTGCCCGAGCACCAGCGGATCTGCCACCTGTGCCGCGAGGTGAAGTCGGTGGCGGAGGTCTCGGCGCTGCTGCACATCCCACTGGGTGTGGCACGCATCCTGGTCGCGGACCTGGCAGAGGCCGGAATGGTGGCGATCCACCAGCCCGGCGGCAGCGGCGAGGCCGGCGGCACGCCGGACGTGACCTTGCTGGAGAGGGTGCTCAGTGGACTTCGCAAGATCTGACGACCTCGGCGGTGGAAGCGCCGCCAACACAGCTCGTGCGACGACCTCCGCCAAGATCGTGGTGGCCGGCGGCTTCGGCGTCGGCAAGACCACGTTCGTCGGAGCGGTCTCGGAGATCAACCCGCTGCGCACGGAGGCCGTGATGACCTCCGCTTCGGCGGGGATCGACGATCTGAGCCATGTCACGGACAAGACCACGACGACCGTGGCGATGGACTTCGGCCGGATCACGCTGGACCAGGACCTGATCCTGTACCTCTTCGGTACGCCCGGTCAGGACCGCTTCTGGTTCATGTGGGACGACCTGGTACGCGGCGCGATCGGCGCGGTCGTCCTCGTCGACACCCGCCGGCTCGCCGACTGCTTCCCGGCCGTCGACTACTTCGAGAACAGCGGCCTGCCCTTCGTCATCGCCCTCAACGGTTTCGAGGGGCACCAGCCGTACACGCCCGACGAGGTGCGCGAGGCGCTCCAGATCGGGCCCGGGACGCCGATCATCACCACCGACGCACGGCACCGCAACGAGGCCAAGAGCGCGCTCATCACGCTCGTCGAGCATGCGCTGATGGCGCGTCTTCAGTAGCGGGCGCCGACGGCCCGCTCCGAGGCGGTGCGGGCCGGGCGCCTTTGCCACCGGAAAGACCTTTCCGAAGGCCGATTTGGGCCGCCCTGGGCGGGTTCCCTTCATCGGCGAATTGATCTGTGTCATTCGACACGCCCGAACCGGCGTTCATAACGTTTCGACAGTGAATCGCCCGGCCGCCGACACCCCTCGCGTACGCATGGCTTCGCTGTGCTCACATTTCCCCTGCCTTTTGCCGCGGCTCGTCCTTAACGCCCCTTTTATCTCGGCCTCTGCGGCGCCTCCTCCGGCTTTGTTCAGTGTTTGGAAGGCACTGCCCTGACGTGCTGAAATTCGCTGAACTCCGGAGTAGTAACGCCCAGAAGAAACGGCACAGCGAAACAGTGCCGGCGCCGAGAGGTTGTTGGTCGAGTGAGGCGAAGCAAGTCGAGCCCCGAGCCGCAGGAACCGCGGCGGGGGAACTTCACGCCGCCGTCGCGAGGTACGGCGGCACCGGCTTCCGACGCGTCCGAAAACACGGTCGCGAAGCCTCCGGCGAGCGGCGGAAAGTACGCCCCGCGGAACTGGCGGGTGACCACCCGTCTGAACGCCATTCTGCTGATCCCCGTACTGCTCGCCCTCGTCTTCGGCGGCCTGCGCGTGAACAGCTCGGTCGCCACCTGGCAGGAAGCGCAGGACGCGGAGAACACCGCCAAGCTCGTACGGGCCGCGCTTTCCTACAGCAACGCCCTGATCGACGAGCGTGACCGCACCGCGGCGCCGCTGCTCCAGGGCAAGAAGGACGACCCGGTCGTCGCCGAGGCGCGCAGCGCCACCGACGACGCCGCGGACGCCTTCCACGAGGCCGTCAAGACCATGCCGGACAAGCCTGGCCTCAAGCGCCGTCTCGCGGCGTTCGAGAAGAGCGAGCCCAAGCTCGACCAGCTGCGCCAGGTCGGCTACACCTCCAAGCTGCGCGGTGTGCAGACCGAAGAGGGCTTTGTCGAGATCCAGCACCCGCTGATGGAGTTCGCGAACGAACTGGGTCTGGGCACCGGCAACATCACCTCCTACGGCCGCACCGTCTACGCCGTCGCGCTGGCCCAGGCCGCCGAGTCGCTGCAGCGCTCCATCGGCACCCACCTCCTGGTCGACCCGGCGTCCCCGCAGGGCGGCAAGGAGCACAAGCTCCAGCTGACCGCCTTCGCGTCGTACCGCTACCTGGAGGGCATCGCCATCGGCGAGTACACCTCCGGCGGAACGCCCGAGGACGTCGCGCGGCTGAAGGACGACGCCGCCAAGCTCAAGCAGTCGGCGCAGCAGAAGATCGAGCAGGCGAAGGCCCAGGCGGAGGCCGCCGGACAGCAGTTCCGCACCCCGCCAGCCCTCGACACCATGTCCACCGACATCGCCAAGGGCGCGGCGCCCGAGGTGCTGAGCACCAAGGGCATCACCTCCGAGACCTGGTTCGCGGCCTCGACCGGCAAGTTCGACATGTACCGGGCCATCGAGAAGGACCTGGCGGACAAGGCGGTGAACGAGGCGGCGCAGATCTCCAGCGACGCCAAGCGCTCCACCTTCACCGACTCCGCCATCGCGGTGGCCGCGCTGGTCATCGCCTTCATGGTGGCCGGCATGATGGCCCGCCGGATGAGCCGCAACATGCGCCAGCTGCGCAACGCCGCCTTCGGCATCGCCGAGCAGCGGCTGCCGATGCTGGTCGACCAGCTCTCGCGGACCGACCCGGGCCGGGTCGACACCCGCGTCCAGCCGATCCCGATCTCCACCACCGACGAGATCGGCGAGGTCGCCCGCGCCTTCGACCAGGTGCACCGCGAGGCCGTCCGGCTCGCCGCCGAGCAGGCACTGCTGCGGGGCAACGTCAACGCGATCTTCACCAACCTGTCGCAGCGCAACCAGGGCCTCATCGAGCGCCAGCTGACGCTGATCACCGACCTGGAGAACAACGAGGCGGATCCGGACCAGCTGGAGAACCTCTTCAAGATGGACCACCTCGCCACGCGTATGCGGCGTAACGGCGAGAACCTCCTCATCCTCGCGGGCGAGGAGCCCGGCCGCCGCTGGAACCAGCCGGTGCCGCTGATCGACGTCCTGCGGGCGGCGACCTCCGAGGTCGAGTCGTACGAGCGCATCGAGCTCACCGGCGTCCCGGAGAGCGAGATCCACGGCACCGCCGTGACCGACCTCGTGCACCTGCTGTCCGAGCTGCTGGAGAACGCCACCACGTTCTCCTCCCCGCAGACCAAGGTGCGGGTCGCCGCGACCCGGCTGCCCGACGGCCGGGTCATGATCGAGATCCATGACAAGGGCATCGGGCTGACCCCCGAGGACTTCGCGGACATCAACCACAAGCTGGCCAACCCGCCGAGCGTGGACGCCGCGATCTCCCAGCGCATGGGCCTGTTCGTGGTCGGCCGGCTGGCCGACCGGCACGGGATCCGGGTCCAGCTGCGCCCCTCGGGCGAGCAGGCCGGCACCACGTCGCTCGTCATGCTGCCCGACGCGATCACCCACGGTGGTGGCGGCGAGGACCAGTTCGAGGACGACTTCACGGTCTCCCGGATCGTGCCCGAGCACCGTCAGCCGGCGTACGAGGACCACCACCGCACCGCCGCCGAGCTGGGCTTCGACGACTCCGGCTACGGCCAGGCCGCCGACGCCGAGCTGGACCCGGTGGGCCGCTCGCTGCTCCGTGAGGAGCGCCGTGCGGCGCTGGAGGCCCAGGCGAACGATCAAGGCGGACGTCCGCACCTCCGCGACGAGGCGCCGTCCGACGGCGGCTTCCCGGGGCATCCCGACGCGGCATATGCGGAAGCCGATCAACCGCTGTACGACGACCGGTCCTACGGTGCCCAGGCCTTCGGCGAGCCGGTCTTCTCCGAGACCACCGGCCAGCAGCCATACGTCTCCCCCGAGACCGACCAGCAGGACGATTGGTCCGAACGACCCGCATTCGGCGGCTACTTCGGAACCGAAGCGGAATCTGACCGGAATACAACTGCCGCTCCCGCTGATGCGTCTGAGCGCGTAACATTCGAGCGTCCGGGCTCCTCCTCAGGCGACTCCCACTCGCGGACCGACGCCGGCCTTCCGCGCCGCGGAGGCGGCTCACCGCAGGCTCAGCAGCAGTGGGGGCAGCCGGTGGAGCCGGTGGCGTCCCCGCAGCCGCGGAACGCGCCGGAGACCGGCCAGGACGGCACCGACTGGCGCAGCTCCAACGACGAGCGCTGGGAGCGGGCGGAGCGACTGCGCGAGCCCAAGGCGGGCGGAGTCACTTCCTCCGGCCTCCCCCGGCGTGTGCCCAAGGCCAACCTGGTCGAAGGCGCCGCGGAGCAGACCCCGCAGGGCGGCCCCCAGGTCTCCCGCGCCCCGGAGGACGTCCGCGGCAGGTTGAGCAATCTGCGCCGCGGTGTCCAGCAGGGACGCACCGCCGGCACGGACCGCTCGGAGGTTCCCCAGAATGACCAGCAGGGCTTCGGCCCCGGCAGCACCTACGATCAGGAGCGTTAGTGTGAGCCCGATGAGCCAGGCGGCGCAGAATCTGAACTGGTTGATCACCAACTTCGTGGACAACACCCCCGGGGTGTCCCACACGGTCGTGGTCTCCGCGGACGGGCTGCTCCTCGCCATGTCCGAGGGTTTTCCTCGTGACAGAGCCGATCAGTTGGCGGCGGTGGCCTCCGGCCTGACCTCGCTGACTGCCGGCGCTTCCCGCATCTTCGAGGGCGGGAGCGTCAACCAGACCGTGGTGGAGATGGAGCGCGGCTTCCTCTTCATCATGTCCGTCTCCGACGGATCGTCGCTGGCCGTTCTCGCGCACCCCGAGTGCGACATCGGCCTCGTCGGTTACGAGATGGCCCTGCTGGTCGACCGCGCGGGCACCGTTCTGACGCCCGATCTGCGTGCCGAACTGCAGGGCAGCCTGCTCAACTAGCAGACAGGCAGTGCGTTTCCCGCCATCGCGCCATAAGGTGCGATGGCGCGACCGGCGTCAGACAGGCAAGTTGGAGGAGGAGACGTGGCAACGCCCCCAAGCGGATACCCGTACGGATCCGGACAGGAGTCCGGGCCCCAGGGCGAGACCCATAACAACCGCTTCAACTTCCCGTCTGCGCCGAGCCGCCGGCAGCAGCGGCCCGAGCCGCCGCAGCCGCAGCGTCCCCAGCAGCACCAGCAGCCACAGCCCCGGCCATACGGCTCCCAGCCGTACGAGCCGTCGGTGTACGACCAGCCGCAGGCGCCCCGCATCCAGCCGGTGCAGCCGCAGCGGCGCGCGCCCGAGCCCTCCGCCCCCACCGGAGGCGCGCACAACCCTCTCGTGCGCCCGTACGCCATGACCGGAGGCCGGACCCGGCCGCGCTACCAGCTCGCCATTGAAGCGCTGGTCAGCACGACCGCCGACCCCGCCAGGCTGCAGGGGCAGCTGCCGGAGCACCAGCGCATCTGCCACCTCTGCCGCGAGATCAAGTCAGTTGCCGAGATCTCCGCGCTACTCTCCATCCCCCTCGGCGTCGCCCGGATCCTCGTCGCCGACCTGGCGGAGGCCGGACTCGTCGCCATCCATCAGCCCGGCGGGGACGAGACCGCCGGCGGACAGCCAGATGTGACACTGCTCGAAAGGGTGCTCAGTGGACTTCGCAAGCTCTAGCGGTGCAGCCCGCTCCACCACCTCCGCGAAGATCGTGGTGGCGGGCGGCTTCGGCGTGGGCAAGACCACGTTCGTCGGGGCCGTCTCAGAGATCAATCCGCTGCGTACCGAAGCCGTGATGACCTCCGCCTCGGCGGGGATCGACGACCTCACGCACGCGCCGGACAAGACGACCACGACCGTGGCGATGGACTTCGGCCGGATCACGCTGGACCAGGACCTGATCCTGTACCTCTTCGGTACGCCCGGTCAGGACCGCTTCTGGTTCATGTGGGACGACCTGGTACGAGGTGCCATCGGGGCGGTCGTCCTCGTCGACACCCGCCGGCTCGCCGACTGTTTCCCGGCCGTCGACTACTTCGAGAACAGCGGCCTGCCGTTCGTCATCGCCCTCAACGGCTTCGACGGACACCAGCCGTACACGCCGGACGAGGTGCGTGAGGCGCTGCAGATCGGCCCGGACGCGCCGATCATCGTGACCGACGCACGGCACCGCAGCGAGGCCAAGAGCGCGCTCATCACGCTCGTGGAGCATGCGCTGATGGCGCGGCTGCGGTAGTAGCTCAGCGTCCGGGCGCCCCGTGCCCGCTCGCTGCGCAAGACGACAGGCCCCCGCACTTCTTGGTGCGGGGGCCTTCGTCGTACGCGGCTCGCGGCAGCGCTCAGCCGAGCGTCTCGCCGACCGCGGTGAGGATCAGCGCGAGCGAGACGGCCCCGGCGTCCGGGTGGCCGTAGCCCAGCGCGCCCATACGGGCCGCGCGGCCGCGGGCCGGGGTCAGTTGCGCGGTGTCGGCGGCGGCGCGGGTCGCGGCCTCGGCGGCCGCCTGCCAGGCCTTGGGGAGCCCCTCTCCCGCCCGTGCGCGCAGTTCGCGGCGGAACGGGTCGAGGGCGTCCAGCATCGTCTTCTCCCCGACTTCGGCGCCGCCGAGCTCGCTGACGGCGCGCTGGGCGGCGTCCACGGCGTCCGCGAGCAGGGCCGCGTCGCAGGCCCCGGTCCCGGCCTTCTTCAGTACGGCGCCGGTCTCGGCGAGCAGTGCGCCGTAGAGGGCGCCGGATGCACCGCCCGAGGCGTCGGCGAGGGCGAGTCCCGCGGTGAGCAGGGCGATGCCGGCCGAGCGCGGGTCGCCGGCCGGGCCGGGCTCGGCGGTGCGGGCGGCGGCGACGGCGGCGCGCAGCCCGCGGACGATCCCGATGCCGTGGTCGCCGTCCCCGGCCACCGCGTCGAGCCGGCCCAGCTCGTCCTCGTTGGCCGCGACCAGATCGAGGGCCGCTTGAAGCGCCGCCGCCACGGGCAGATCCCCGCCGGGGGGAATGCCGTCCCGTACGGGACCGGGCGCCTCATCCCGTACGGGAGCGGCCCCGTCGGCCCGTATGCCGGCCTCGGCAGGGTCCGTACGGCTGCCGGCTTCGGCGGCCTCCCTACGTCCCTCGGCCTCGGCGGCATCCCTGCGGTCATCGGCCCCGTCCGCATGCTCACCCGGCAGGCTGCGGAAGGCCGGGGTGTCGCACGGGGCGTCGTACAGCTCGGCCAGTTCGTCGTCGAGGACCATCAGGGACAGCGAGACGCCGGCCATGTCGAAGGACGTCACGAATTCGCCGACCTCGGGCCGGTACGGGCGTAGTCCGGCCGCTCTCAGACGCCGGTTGACCTGCCGGTAGACCACGAACATCTCCTCGTACTTGGTCCGGCCCAGCCCGTTGAGGAGGACCGCGACCCGGCCGTCGCCGCCGGCCGGTGCTTCCGGCAGTTCGCTCAGCAGGTTGTCCACCAGCTCGTCGGCCAGCTCGGCGGCGGTCAGGTCCCGGGTGGTGCGCAGGCCCGGCTCGCCGTGGATGCCCATGCCCAGCTCGGTCGTGCCGGGGCTGACGGTGAACAGCGGGCCGTCCGCGCCGGGGAGGGTGCATCCGGCGAAAGCGGCGCCGAAAGTGCGGGTCATGGCGTTGGCGCGGGCCGCGAGCCGGGCGACTTCCGCCAGGTCGTCGCCGCGCTCGGCGGCCGCACCCGCCACCTTGAAGACGAAGAAGTCACCGGCCACGCCACGGCGGTCGCGGGACGGGTCGATCTCCTGGCCCTCGACCGGCGGCGGCCCGCTGGCGACGTCGTCGGTGACCAGCACCGTACGGGTCTCGATGCCCTCGGCGGCGAGGCGGCGGGCGGCGAGTCCAAAGTGCATGACGTCGCCTGCGTAGTTGCCGTAGCTCAGCAGCACTCCGGCGCCGCCGTCCGCGGCACGCGCGGTGCGGTAGACCTGCTCGGCGCTGGGGCTGGCGAAGACGTCGCCGATCGCGGCGGCGTCGGCTAGTCCGGGGCCGACCAGCCCGGCGAAGGCCGGGTAGTGGCCGGAGCCGCCGCCGATGACGACCGCGACCTTGCCGGGACGCGGTGCGTGGCGGCCGACGACGCCATAGGCACCCGGGACCCGTCGGACGGTGCGCGCGTAGGCGTCGGCCAGTCCTTCCAGCCAGTCCTCACGGAAGGTCTCGGGGTGGTGTCCGAGGCCGGCGGGGGTGGTGGTCATCAGGGCACACTCCTTTGTTTCGTCCCTGTTGGATTTAACACCCAGATCACAGATTCGTCACCCCTCGCTCGGGAAATCGCCGCCGAAGCTGGGAGAATCGGGGCCCAGAAAACGCTGCATCACATCTTGCATGTGAAGTTCTCAGGATTCATGCTGCTCGCATCACCACCGCCGAGCGGCTGGATCCACCGGGTCCCGGGCGCGATCCGCGCCCCACCTCCCCACCGCACCACACCCCTCCCCTACGCACCAGCCCCCTCCGGCGCTCATCACCCCGCAGAAGCCCTCAGCCCCCTCATTCGCACTCGCCCCAACGGAGGCACGACATGGCTCCATCCACCGTCATCGACCGGCTGGGCATCCCCAAAGCCCTGGTCTTCGGCTATCTCGGCGTGCTGTTGTTCATGGTGGGCGACGGCGTGGAGTCCGGGTTCATCGCGCCGTACATGGCCGATCACGGCGCCGGCAACGAGATCAACGCCTCCTACGTGATCACCGCCTACGGCATCACCGTGATGCTCGCCTCCTGGCTCTCCGGCGCCCTCTCCGACCTGTGGGGCCCGCGGCGGGTGATGCAGCTGGGCCTGGCCGTCTGGATCGTCTTCGACATCCTCTTCCTGGCCCTCGCGCTCGGCCCGCAGAACTACCCCCTGATGCTGGTCTTCTACGGTCTGCGCGGCTTCGGCTATCCGCTCTTCGCGTTCGGCTTCCTCGTCTGGATCACCGCCACCGCGCCGAACGCCCGGATGGGAACGGCGGTCGGCTGGTTCTATGTCGCCTTCACCGGCGGACTGCCCACCATCGGCTCGCTCGTCGCGGGCGTGACCAACCCCTGGTTCGGCAGCTTCGGCACGCTGTGGATCGCGCTGGGCATCATCGCCGTCGGCGGCGCGTTCTGCCTGCTCGGCGTACGCGAACGCACCGGCTTCACACGGCTCGCGCCGCCCGGGGTCAAGCCCGTCCAGTCCCTCCTGTCCAGCCTGTCGATCGCCTGGACCCACCCCAAGGTCGCCGTCGGCTGCGTCGTCCGGATCATCAACACCGCGCCGGAGTTCGGCTTCCTGGTGTTCCTCCCCACCTTCTTCGCCAAGGAGTTGGGCTTCGGCGAGGGCCGCTGGCTCACCCTGCTCGCCGTCATCTACGGCACCAACGTCTTCTGCAATCTGCTTTTCGGCTGGATCGGCGACAAGATCGGCTGGCGCAGGACCATCGCCGGCTTCGGCGGCGTCGGCTGCGCGGTGACGACCCTGACGCTGTACTTCGTCCCGAAGGCCGTCGGCAGCCACTACTGGGTCGCGATCGTCGTCGGAATGCTCTACGGCATCACGCTCGCCGGGTTCGTCTCCATCTCCGCCCTGATCCCGGCCCTCGCGCCCGACAACAAGGGCGGCGCGATGGCGCTGCTCAACCTGGGCGCGGGCGGGGCGGCGTTCGTCGGACCCGCGATCGTCAGCATCTTCCTCGGCCCGCTGGGGCCGGACGGCGTGGTCATCATCTTCGCCGGCCTGTATGTCGTCGCGGCGCTGCTGACCCTGTACTTGAAGATGCCGGAGGAGACGGCCGAGGCCGCTCCGCCGGCCGCGCCACCGACCGTCGAACCGGAGGCGGTGCGCACCTGAGCGCGCTTCCGCCGCGTACGACGACAACGCGGGGCCCGCACGCGCCGGACATACCGCGCGCGTGCGGGCCCCGCCCCCCCCGTCAGGTCATCTTCGGTGTCCTGGGCACTGCTTCCACGCGAAGTGGTACAGGGTGTTGATGCTGCCGTCCGTGGAGTCCATGGCCATGAAGCTGGTGCTCTGCGGATCCGCGCCGGACGCGTCCACGCGCAGTTCGGTGTTGATGTTGAAGTAGCGCTCCTCGCCGCACGGTGCGTACACCAGCTGGTCGATGTCGGTTTCGTCCGACGCCTGCCAGTTGGCCTCGGACGGGCCGGTGAAGGTGTGGCTCTTGCGGACCGTCTCCTGCTGGCCCTGGAAGTAGTAGCCCGCCTGTTCCACTCCCTTGGCGCCGGCGGCCAGGGATGCGTAGCCCCGGTAGTCGGCCCGTGCGACCGCGTAGGTGAAGCCCTGCGGGACATGGACGCTGAGCGCGATCTGGCAGTTCTTGCGGGAGTCGGTCGGCTTGCTGCCCTTGCCCGCCTGGGCGAGATATTCGCTGTACGTGACGGTGAACGCGGTGTTGTCGGGTGCGACGGCCACCGCGGCACTGCCGGGGCGGCAGCCCGAGCCGTTGACGGTCGCGACGGTGATGGTGATCTTGCCGTCCGGCGGTTCCTCACCGAACCGTGCCGAGGTGGGGGATGCCGATCCGGTGAGGAGCAACGATGCCACTGCGGCACCAGCACTCAGGGTGCTGAGCATGGGCTCTTCCTTCCGGTCGTCCTAGGGCCCGTGACACGGGACCAGGAGCGGATTGACGAGCGCATGCCAGCACGGGGATCTTGGCTTGAACAGCCGTTCCCCCAAGAGTTGGGGCGAACCTACGGGTCTTTTGCGCCTGAACTCCCCCGCATCTACGAAAGCCCCCGCATCTGTGACAGATACGGGGACTTTTCGCGGTATTCGGGGCTATCGCTGCCAGCTGGTGGCTCCGTGGAAGCCGTGCTGGCGCTCCAGGCGGCGCCAGCGGGCGGCGGTGGAGCGCGGGCGGGCCGGGGCGGCCGGCCGGTGGGCGGCGCGGGCCAGGAGGACGGCGGTCAGGGCGGCCAGCTCTTCCTCGCTGGCCTGGCCCTTCTCCACGCGGATGGGGTCGGTGGTGATGCTGTCGGCAGGATTCACGTGCGTTCTTCTCCGTCTTCGCGGTGGGCGCGGTGCCGGGTGCGGCCGGCTACTGCGGCGGGTTGCCGTGCTTGCGGGCGGGCAGGTCCGCGTGCTTGGTGCGGAGCATGTCCAGGGAACGGATGAGGATGTGGCGGGTATCGGCGGGGTCGATGACGTCGTCGACCAGGCCGCGCTCGGCGGCGTAGTACGGGTGCATCAGCTCGGACTTGTACTCCTTGACCATGCGCACCCGCATGGCCTCGGGGTCGTCCGCCTCGGCGATCTGCTTGCGGAAGATGACGTTGGCCGCGCCCTCGGCGCCCATCACGGCGATCTCGTTGGTGGGCCAGGCGTAGGTGAGGTCGGCGCCGATGGACTGGGAGTCCATGACGATGTACGCGCCGCCGTACGCCTTGCGCAGCACGATGGAGATGCGCGGGACGGTGGCGTTGCAGTACGCGTACAGCAGCTTGGCGCCGTGGCGGATGATGCCGCCGTGTTCCTGGTCGACGCCGGGCAGGAAGCCGGGGACGTCCAGGAGGGTGATGATCGGGATGTTGAAGGCGTCGCAGAGCTGGACGAAGCGGGCGGCCTTCTCGGATGCCTCGATGTCCAGTACGCCGGCCAGCGACTGCGGCTGGTTGGCGACGATGCCCACCACGCGGCCGTCCAGGCGGGACAGCGCGCAGATGATGTTGGTGGCCCAGCGCTCGTGGACTTCGAGGTACTCGCCGTCGTCGACGATCTCCTCGATGACCTTGCGCATGTCGTAGGGGCGGTTGCCGTCGGCCGGGACGAGGTCGAGAAGGGCGTCACCGGAGCGGTCGGCGGGGTCCTCGCAGGCGACCGTCGGGGGGTTCTCCCGGTTGTTGGCCGGCAGCAACGACAGCAGGTAGCGGACCTCTTCGAGGCAGGTGACCTCGTCGTCGTAGGCGAAGTGCGCCACACCGGAGGTCTCGGCGTGCACATCGGCGCCGCCGAGGCCGTTCTGGGTGATCTCCTCGCCGGTGACCGCGCGGACCACGTCCGGGCCGGTGATGAACATCTGCGAGGTCTCGCGGACCATGAACACGAAGTCGGTCAGGGCCGGCGAGTACGCCGCGCCGCCCGCGCACGGGCCGAGCATCACCGAGATCTGCGGGATGACACCCGACGCCTTGGTGTTGCGCTGGAAGATGCCGCCGTAGCCGGCCAGCGCCGAGACGCCTTCCTGGATACGGGCGCCGGCGCCGTCGTTCAGCGACACCAGGGGTGCGCCCGCCTGGATGGCCATGTCCATGATCTTGTGGATCTTGGTGGCGTGGGCCTCGCCCAGTGCGCCGCCGAAGATCCGGAAGTCATGGGCGTAGACGAAGACGGTCCGGCCGTGGACGGTGCCCCAGCCGGTGATCACGCCGTCGGTGTAGGGCTTCTTCGCCTCCAGGCCGAAACCCGTCGCCCGGTGCCGCCGCAGCGGCTCGACCTCGTTGAACGAGCCGTCGTCCAGCAGCAGCTCGATCCGCTCGCGGGCCGTCAGCTTGCCCTTCGCACGCTGAGCTTCGGTGGCACGCTCGCTGGGGCCTCGCCGAGCCTGCTCGCGGATGGCGTTCAGCTCAGCGACGCGCCCGCGGGCGTCGTTCGCGCCGGCGGGCACATCTTCGACAGTGGTCATGTATCGACGGTACGTGGGCGAGGCCCCCGGCACCGATGTCGGTTTCGTACAACGTCGGATGCGATTTCGTGGGCAGGCAGCACAGAAGCTTCCTGTACTCGGCCTGCGTCCGGGGCGCTGCCGAGGTGGACGGGCCGTCCACCGTCTGTATGAGCCGGACAAACGACGGTGGAGTGATGTTGTCACGTTCGGTGCATCGGCCGCGGCCGATCGGGGGAGCAGACCGGGAGATACCGGCCCGCCGTCCGGTCAGCCGAGGGCGACGGTGCAGGTGTGCGTGGCGCAGGCGGTGCCGGGGGCGAGGCGGAGCCGCAGGGCGGGGCCGGTGGCCAGCACCTCGACGGAGGGGTCGTGGGCGAGCACCGCGGACACCGGCCGGGACCAGGTGATCTCCAGCGGCTCTCCGGAGCGCTCGGGTGCGGCGACGCACAGCTTCGCCGTCTGCCGTAGCGGTGCACCACGCCGGCCCTCGCGGACGAGCACGCTCGCCGGGCCGCTGCTGGCGAGCCGTCCCGCCCGGCCCGCCCGCCAGAAGTTGGCGGCCGTCACACCGAGGGAGCCGACGGCGACGGCCTGCCGGCCCGGGGTGTTGGCGAGCACGGTCAGCCAGTGCCGGTCGGCGGCGCGGGCCGCGAGGGTGCGCGGGCCGGCGCCCGGCATCAGCAGGTACACATGGTCCGCGTCGGTGGGGTCGGTGCCGTGGTCGTGCCAGAGCGTGAGGTAGCGGCGGGTGAGCGGCTCCGGGGACGAGCCGGAGTTGATGTCGTGCCAGGAGCCGGTGCGGGCCTCGCGCCGCGCCTTCAGCGGCGCGCCGCCGGGGGCTCCGGGGAAGACCCAGCCGCCGTGTCCGGAGAGGTGGGCCCAGTGGGCGCCCCGGAAGCAGAGGGTCCGGCCGAGCGTGCCGGGCTGTCGTACGCCGTCGACGGTGAGGGCGGCGGTGCCCGCTTCGCCCAGCGCGCGGTTGTCGACGATGGTCTCGGCGGGTACGCCGTCCCGCGCGGTGATGCCGGCGCCCAGGCAGACGATGGTGTCGGCGAGGCAGAACCAGGACTTCTTGGCGGTGAGGGTGGACGCGAGGCCCCGGACGTCCTGTCCGATCGCGGCGAATTCGCCGTCGGTGGTACCGCCGACCCAGCGCGCGGCGGGTTTGGGCTCGCCCCAGCCACCGCCTTCGTTGTCGGCGAGCCGCTTGGTGGACACGGTGGTGCCGGGCAGCCGGTAGGGGTCGACGGTGGGCCAGAACCCGTCCGTGTACTGGTCGTTGGCGAAGTCGGCGCCCCACCAATAGAGCATGCCCGCGCCGGTGTGCCAGCCGCGCGGGTTCTCGCCGTTGCCGTTCTCGTAGTACGCGATGCGGTCGGACGCCATGGCCAGGCCCGCGGCCCAGCTGGGGCGGCGGTGCACGGCGCGGTCCATGGCGGGGAAGAGGCGGTGGCCGACGGGTTCGGGCGCGGCGGGTTCCGGGCTGTCGGCGATGGCGTGGAGACGGGCCAGGTCGGCGACCGCGTACTGCCGGTCGGTGCGGATCGGCAGCGTACGGTCACGGTCGATCCAGCCTTTGACCATGGCGTTCCAGCGGGTGCGCTCGGCGGCGCCGGCGGCCTGGCCGAGCAGGGCGACGGCGGCGACCAGCGCATGGCCGTGGAAGTGGTCGCTGCGCAGCACCCGGCGCTCGTCGTTGCGGAGATAACCGCGGCTGATGGCGCGCCCGTTGACGCTGTCCATCATCAGCCCGTTGTAGAGCAGCGGCGCATACGCATGCTCGACGCTGTCGAAGATGATCTGCCGGGCCGGATCGGTGACCTCCCATGTGGAGCCGCCGAGCAGGGTGAACAGCCGGCCCAGGCCGTCCAGCAGGACATAGCCGTAGGTGCCGGAGTAGGCGACCCAGGTGTGCTGGACGAAGGAGCCGTCGGCGTAGAGGCCGTCGCCGCGGGTGACGTACGGGAAGACCGGGGAGAGGGCGTCCCGGGCCAGCGCGATCTTGTCCGGAGCCCGGCCCAGGATGCCGCGCAGCGCGACGACACGGCACAGGTCGACGCGGTTGGCACCGGTGCTCGTCCCGCTGTAGTCGCCGAGCATGGAGTCGGGGACGAAGTGGTCGACGGCGGCGAGGCAGCGGGCGCGCTGGGCGTCGGTGAGCCCGCCGTCGGTCAGGTGCTCGTCGAGGATCGCGACGGTGTCCAGCAGGAGTCTGGGGCTGCCGATCTGCCACTCCCACCAGTTGCCGTAGCGGGTGGTGTCGGTGTTGTAGACGGTGGCGTCGAGGTGGCCGAGGCCCTTGATGACGTCGGCGGCCAGGCCTGGGTCACCGGTGAGGCCGGTGCCGGGCTGGGCGTAGGCCTGGGCCATGGTGTTCAGCCGGTTGTAGCTCCGGGTGATGCCGGACGGAGGATCGTAGGGACAGTCCTCCCAGAGCGAGTGGGTCTCCGGCCGCATGCCCGACCGATAGGTGGCCGCGAGATCGCCGGTTTCCTGCAGGGCGGCGGCGTACGGTGGCGCGGCGGGGTCGAATCCGGTGCCGAGGGTGAGGTCGCACCAGCGGGCACGGAGGGTTTCGTACGCGGCGGCGGACGCGGCGGCGAGTGCGGGGCGGGCCGTGGCGAGGCCCATCGCTCCCGCTGCGGAGGCGGTGAGAAATCCTCGGCGCGACCAGTCCGCTGCGCTTGGCCTTCTCCCCACGTTTTGTCCCTCCCGCCGTGGTGGTTGCGCGCCGTGACGCCTGCGGCGGGCGGTGCCGCTACGCGGAGCTGTTCGGCAGCGGTGCCGGACCTCCGGACTCCGTCCTGCGGTCCGACCCCTCCTGTTGTGGTGGGAGAAGAAGACCGGTGGGAGTGCACGCATGTGGTCACGTGCCCCCTGCGGATTGAAGGGAAACCGGACACGAAAGGCGCGCCCCCACTGGCCTCTTCCACCCACCCGCGGGAGGGGCCGCGCCGCAGGACGGAGTCCGGAGGAGCGGCACCGCACCCGAAAAACCCACGCCCGCCGCAGGCGCCACGGCGAGAAACCACAACGGCGGGACAGCCGAAATCGGCGAGCAACCAAGTCGGCCCAGGCAAAGCGCAGCGGAGGGGCCCGCCGCAGGCGCCACGCCGAGACGGCGCACGGCGGGAAAGCCGAAAACGTGGGGGTTACTCCTGGGGCTCGACCCCAGCCCGCAGCAGCCCGTACGCATACGCGTCGTCCAGCGCCTGCCACGACGCGGCGATGACGTTCTCCGCGACGCCGACCGTGGACCATTCCCCCTGCCCGTCGCTGGTGGAGACCAGGACGCGGGTGATCGAGCCGGTGCCCTGGGTGCCCTCCAGGATGCGGACCTTGTAGTCCACCAGCTCCATATGGGCCAGCTGCGGGTAGATCCGCTCCAGGCCGACCCGCAGCGCCCGGTCCAGCGCGTTGACCGGGCCGTTGCCCTCGGCGGTGGTGACGATCCGCTCGCCCTTCGCCCACAGCTTCACGGTCGCCTCGTTGGCGTGCGTGCCGTCGGGCCGGTCCTCGACGATCGCCCGCCAGGACTCCACCTGGAAGTAGCTGCGCGGCCGCCCCTCGACCTCGGCCCGCAGCAGCAGCTCGAACGATGCGTCGGCTGCCTCGTACGTGTAGCCCGCCAGCTCACGCTCCTTGACCCGCGCGACGACCCGGCCGACCAGGTCGCGGTCGCCGCCCAGGTCGATGCCGAGCTCCTTGCCCTTCAGCTCGATGGAGGCGCGTCCCGCCATGTCGGAGACGAGCATCCGCATGGTGTTGCCGACCAGCGCCGGGTCGATGTGCTGGTACAGGTCCGGGTCGACCTTGATCGCGGAGGCGTGCAGCCCGGCCTTGTGCGCGAACGCGGAGACCCCGACGTAGGGCTGGTGGGTGGAGGGGGTGAGGTTGACGACCTCGGCGATGGCGTGCGAGATCCGGGTGGTCTCGGCGAGCTTGCCCTCGGGCAGGACATGGCGCCCGTACTTGAGCTCCAGGGCGGCGACGACCGGGAAGAGGTTGGAGTTGCCGACCCGCTCGCCGTAGCCGTTGGCGGTGCACTGGACGTGGGTGGCGCCCGCGTCGACGGCGGCCAGGGTGTTGGCCACCGCACAGCCGGTGTCGTCCTGGGCATGGATGCCCAGACGCGCCCCGGTGTCCGCGAGCACGGTCCGTACCACCGCGGTGACCTGCGCGGGAAGCATCCCGCCGTTGGTGTCGCAGAGCACCACGACATCGGCGCCGGCCTCGCTCGCGGTCCGCACGACCTGCTTGGCGTAGACCGGGTCCAGCACGTAGCCGTCGAAGAAGTGCTCGCAGTCGAGGAACACCCGGCGGCCCTGGGCGCTCAGATGCGCGACGGTGTCCCGCACCATCGCGAGGTTCTCCTCCGGCGTGGTGCGCAGCGCCAGCTCCACATGCCGGACGTGGGACTTGGCGACCAGCGTGATCACCGGGGCCTGGGAGTCCAGGAGGGCGGCGACCTGCGGGTCGTCCTCGACACGTACCCCGGCCTTGCGGGTGGCGCCGAACGCGACCAGCTGGGCATGCCGGAAGTCGATCTCCGCGCGGGCGCGCTGGAAGAACTCGGTGTCCCGGGGGTTGGCGCCGGGCCAGCCGCCCTCGATGAAGCCCACCCCGAAGTCGTCCAGATGCCGGGCGATGGTCAGCTTGTCGGCGACGGTCAGATTGATGCCCTCGCGCTGCGCACCGTCCCGCAGCGTGGTGTCGAAGACATGGAAGTCGTCGGACACCGGGCTGTGCGGCCGGGGGCTCGGGGACGGGGAGGGCTGGTGTGCGTCCGTCATGCTGGTCTGGCTCCTGTCGGGGATCTCGGTCTACCGGAATGACCGGCTCCACCGTCCCTCCATGATCCCTCGCGCTCCGCTTTCCGGTGACGGGTGGGCCGGAAACGAAAAAACCTCTCGCGGGTGCGAGAGGTCTGCGCGCGGGTCTGGGACGACGATGGCCGCGCCGTACTCCGTTCGTACGGGGCGGTCACTGCGGACCGGCGCGCCTGCTGCCAATAATCATGGCGAACGAGAGCACGATCCGCAGTGTGCCATACCCGTGCACGGCGCACATAGTGGTCTCACTATGCGGTCGCACCGTCCACGGCCGCCCAGCGGCGAAGCGCGGCGGTGGCCTGTGCGGCGTCCCGCGGCGCCAGCTTGGCGATGCGCGCGAGGTGGTTGGTGTGCGGAGCCAGGTAGACATGCGCGTCCCGGCTGCCCTTGCCGGTACGGAACGGCTCGGCGCGGGCGGGATCGTTCTCGCCGTACACGAAGATCATTCCACTGCTGTGGTGCCGCACCCAGCGGTCGATGTCCGGCATGGCGCCCGGCTGGAAGCGCATCGGGATGTTCCGCGGCACATACGTCCGCGTCGATTGGATGCCGGGATAGCGCAGCATTCCCGCCAGTCCCGGGGCGGCGAGGTCCACGAAGCCGAGCTGGGTGCCCAGCTGGTAGTAGGACGCGGTGACGGGGGAAAGGAAGTGGTCGCTGTAACCCGCGAGCGGGAGCACCTCCTCGAACCACGCGTACAGCGCGTCGGAGCCGGCGGAGGGCCGGGGAATCCGGGCGCAGTCCGCCTCGTCCATATGCATCCAGAAGTTCATCGGCAGCTGCAACACGGCGAGTTCCAGGATGCGGTCGGCGCTGCCGACGGTACGGAGGGTGTAGCCCTGGCGCGCGGCCCAGCGTGCGTAGCGGTCCGCCATCTCCCCACGCCGGGTCAGCATCTCGCGCTGCACCGCCGTGAGCGCCGCCCGGCATTCGGGGGTGCCGACCCGCTGGAGGAAGCGGTCCTCGGCGGTGTCGTCCCGGTCGTCGGTGTTGTTGGGCGCCGAGTACGCGATGGAGCCGGTCACGTCGTGCGGGTAGAACCGCCGGTGGTAAACGGTGGCCATACCGCCCTTGCTGCCGCCGGTGGAGATCCATGGGGAGCGGTAGACCGTCTTGAGGGCCCGGATCAGCCGGTGGTGGTCGCTCGCCGCCTGCCAGATGTCGAGTTTCGACCAGTCGGTGGGGTGGGGGCGGGAAGTGCCGAAGTACCGCTGCTCGACGCTGATCTGGTTGCCGTCCAGGAGCTGGGTCGGCTCGGTGCGGAACGCGGGGTCCTGGTAGTCGAGGTCGTAGCCGTTGGTGTAGAGCACCATCGGTTGAGTGGTGGACTTGTGGAGCAGGAACAGCCGCTGCTCGAAGGTGCCCCTGGCGGGGTGCCGGTGATCGACGGGCTGGCGGTAGGCCAGCGTGAGGGAGCGGTGGCCGGCGGGGACGGTCGTCTCCTTGACCACCCGCATGCCGGCTATCGCCGCGATCCTGGTGCGGAGGTCGTCGGCGGGCGGGCGGGACGCGGCGGCCTGGGACGTGGCCGGGCGGGCGTCGGCAGACGAGGTGGCCGAGGCGCCCGGGGCCACGGCACCCGACGCCAGCAGCCCCGTCAGCAGCAGCGGTACGACCAAGTACCTCGCGCTCTTCGGGGGCCTCGCGCCCTTCATGCACCTCGTGTTCTTCATGCCGTCCAGCCAAGCCGTCCGGGGCCGGCGCGCGGATCCCCCGGGAACGGGAGCGGCCTCCCCCAGGCGGGGGAGGCCGCGGCCGGTCGGAAGAGGCGCGCTCAGTCGGCGACGGATGCCTGCCCCGGCGCCCGCTCGGCAGCCGTGCCCGCGCCCATGCCCGCGCGCTTCTCCGTGCCGACCCGATGCAGATCAATCGTCCGCGTCTCGCGCATCGTGACGTACACGATCAGCGAGACGGCGGCACACCCCGCCACATACCAGTAGTAGCCGGACTCGATACCGCCCTCCTTGAACCACAGGGCGACATATTCCGCAGTGCCGCCGAACAGCGCGTTCGCGATGGCGTACGGCAGGGCGACGCCCAGCGCGCGGATGCCGGTCGGGAACAGCTCGGCCTTCACGCAGGCGTTGATGGAGGTGTAGCCGGTGATGACGAGCAGGGCGAGGAGGGAAAGGCCGAATGCCGGCCAGAAGGACCCGGCGTGCCTGAGCAGCGTCATGATCGGCACGGTCAGAAACGTCGAGCCGACCGCAAAAGTGATCAGCAGCGGACGCCGGCCGATCCGGTCCGACAGCCTGCCCGCCAACGGCTGGATGCACATGAACACGAACAGCGCGCAGAAGCTGACCAGCGAGGCGGTCGGCTTGTCCATCCCGGCGCTGTTGGAGAGGTACTTGGTGAGGTAGGTCGTGTACGTGTAGTACGCGACGGTGCCGCCCATGGTCAGCGCGATGACCAGGAACGCCTCGCGCTTGTGGGCCAGCAGGGCCTTGATGGTCCCGCGGTCGGGGTCGGAGTTGGCGCCCTCGTCCTCGGCGTAGACCTCGGTCTCCAGCATGTTGCGGCGCAGATAGAAGACAACGGCTGCGCCCAGCGCGCCGACGATGAACGGGATGCGCCAGGCCCAGCTGTGCAACGCGTCCTCGGACAGGGTGCGTTGCAGCACGATCTGCAGACCGAGGCCGAGCAACTGCCCCGCCGTCATCGACACGTACTGGAAGCTGGACGCGAAGCCGCGCCGGCCGGGCGCGGACGCCTCGGTGAGGTACGTCGCGCTGGCCGCGTACTCCCCGCCGACCGAGAGCCCTTGGAGCATCCTGGCGATGAGCAGCACGGCGACGCCCCCGTAGCCGGCGACGGCGTACGTGGGCGCGACGGCGATCAGAATCGCCGAGGCGGACATCAGCGTGACGGTCAGCGTGAGCGCGGCCTTACGGCCCTTGCGGTCGCCTACCCGGCCCAGCACCCAGCCACCCACCGGCCGCATGAAGAAGCCGACGGCAAAGATTCCCATGGTGTTCATGAGGTTCGCGGTGTCATTCCCCTTCGGGAAGAACGAATCCGCGAAGTAGACGGCAAAGCTGGCGTACACGAACCAGTCGAACCACTCGACCATATTGCCGGCCGAGCCGACCCAGATCTTCTTCCACTGCTCTCGTCCCATAGCCGATCACGGTCGCGGAGGAAGGGCCCGTCGGCAAGAGCGGGTGCGGCAACGATCGTGATTACTTGCGTGCGTTGTGGTCATGGGGGCGGTACCGCATAGGGTCTTTTGTATGAGCGACCGCATCGCAGCACTCGTCGAGGAACTCCGTACCGGGGACCGTGCCCACCGCAGGGCGGCAGAAGAGCAGTTGATCGCTCTCGGGGCTTCCGGGGTGGAACATCTGCTGACGTTGCTCGGGGACGGGGCATGCGAACGGTCGGCGTTCCGCTGTCTCTCGGAGATCGGCGAGCCCGCCCTGGACACGCTGCGGGACATCCGCCGTCATGGGCCGGGCACCTTGCGGCGGGCCGCCCTGCAGGCCCTTGCAGAGATGGGAGGCAGCGAGGCACTGCCCCCGAGGGACCAGTCGGCCGTCGAACGCCTTGTCCGGATCAAGCTGATCGACCAGGAGAAGACCACACTGCCGGCCGGCAGTTGGCTCGCCATCCCCGCCGACCAGGTCTCCGGCGCCGTCCGCGCTCTGGGGTTGCACGATCTCCGTCCCTCGACTCTGGCAATGGGTGTCTCCGCCGCGTACAGCCACCATCCGGACTCCATGACATACGAGGCCCCGGACGGCGAGAAGAAGACCGCCTATCGGATCTTCATCACCCCTGACATGAACGGCTGGCGCCTGATCTACGGCCGCATGTTCATCTACGAGAACAACGGCGTCGATCTCGCCCTCCAGCTGAGCTCGGAATGCGGGCAGGCACACTTCTTCGAAATCGACAGCGGAAATGACTCCCGGGTCTGGTGGTTCGCCGAGAGCGGTGAAACCCGGCGCGGGTACAGCAACCACTGGCACCCGGAAGGGGTCGGAGAGCCATTGCCGTTCGAGGTCCGGAGTGCCGAGTTCGCAGCGTGGGAGGAGAACGAGGATGACGACGAAGACGAGTACGAAGACGCGGACGACTCCGGGACCGAAGAAGGCGAACTAGAGGTAACGCCGGAGACCGACCCCCACGAAGCGGCCATGGAGATCTCCACACATCCGCATGTCCTGAGCAACCTCACGCTGCACGACCACGGCTGGCTGGCCACAACCGCCGCCGAGTGCCCCAACTCCCGCTTCAAGGGGGCGCTTCCCCTCTGAGCACATCGAGAGGGGGCGCCGTTCCGGTGCCCCCTCTCACCTCAGGAAATCTGACTCAGCAGGCCGTCTTTCCAGATGCCTTCAAGGAAGTTGACATGCCGATCGAATTCGGCAGCCATGGCCTCTTCCTTCTTGCTTCTGGTCCCGTCCACCTTCGCCTTGTACTCACTCTTAATGACCTCTTTGAGTTCATTGCGGACAGCCTGATCGATCAGTGCTTCGCGCTTGAGGAGGTTGGCCTCGTCGTCACCCTCGACAGGCCCCTTGATCAGATGGCCGGTAACCCACAGCGCGACCATGGTGAGGAAGTTTCCAGGCCGTGCGGGGGGGGGAAGACCCGCGAGGCGTTACTCGCCGGGCTTTGACGGTTGCAGTGCCTGTCTCGTAGGGCCGTCAATGATGAGCTTGCCACCCACCCAGAAGTCGATTTGAAACAAGGGTCCGGCTTCACGGACATGGGCGGTGTCCGACGGACAGTTCGTTGTTCATGCGGTGACCGCGACGAGGGTAGATTCCCCGGCCTGGAACCATGGGTGCCGTCTGGCATCGATGAGCCGGTGAGATAATTGATTCCCCGTCATCCCTAGGAACTTCGAGGACTGCGTAGTTCCTTCGGGAAAGTCTGGCCGGTGGTCAGCTGACTACACAAGCATCGCGGTGTAGCCCGACGCCTGGTGATTACGTGTGGATTCCTTCTTCCCCGAGTCCTGACCGCGGGGGCCACACCACTGCGGTGTGAAGCTATTCAGGTTCGAGGGGAAATATGGGCACCGCTCAACCAATACGCTGAAAGGGAGTCGGTGGCCAACGAGTTGGGGTGGCGCCTGTGGTAGAGGGGCTACCGCTCAATCGGTGTCGTAGAGCGCACTCGTCCAGGCGCTGGATTCCGCGCCCTCCTCGTCGATCCAGTCCAACTCGACCTCGATCTGCTCCCTGAGTTCCTCGCGTTCGCCGAGGCTGGAGGCCATGGTGAGGAGGCAGCGAAGCAGCACATAGCCCTGAAGCATGGCGAGGAACCCGCCAAGGCTGCTGGCGATCAGCGGATCATGGTCGTCGTACTCATCGGCCGGTGACCGGTAAACGGCGCCTTCCTCGCCGTCGAGTGCGATAACGCCACCCATCCATGTACCTAGGCGGAAGTACGGGCCGTCACCCGCGGATTCGGGAATCAGGTCCTCGTCCGCATCGCTCCAGAGAACGTCGAGTGTCAGCTCTGCCCAATCCTGCTCATCAGCAGCGAGCAGTGACATCTCCGCTCCGGTGAAGGTCGGCAAGCCGATCTCTGTCAGCACCCTCCGGGCTTCCTCATCGTGTAGTCCCTCGGGCAGGGCGGATTCAGGTACGCGCCGCACGGCCTCGGAGCCGAAAACGTCCGCAAGGGTCTCCGGGGCCGCAGTCCCCCATGACGCCGGAGTCGTTTCGAGCGCAGTCCCGAAGTCGGCGAGGAACGGCTCACCGTGGCCGGGACGGATGCCCGCGAACTGCGCCGGATCAGCGGGCTCGATCGCGAAGAGGCCGCCCATCCCGGCCTGGACGATCGTGTCGCCGACACGCACAGAATCCGTCAGCAGCTCCGGCTCCGTGTTGCCGTATGTAGTCAACTGCACCCATGGCTGGGTAGCGTCCGTCTCCGCACCGGCAGGCCAGCGCGGCTCTGCTTGGCTGGGTTCGGGTACGCCGCCGGTCCACGGGCCGGCGAGCAGGTCTCCGCTCTCCACGTCCCAGACATGGAAGCGGGTGTCCCACGCCCCCTGGGAGGCGACAGCTGTACGGCCGGGCCATGGAACGGCCCAGAGTTTCCGGACCGATCCCGGCTGGAGGTACTCGGCGCGGACACCGCCAGGTGGCCGCCAGCGCGACCAGCGTGGACGCCAGGGCAGGGTGATGCCCGAGCGTTCGATGCCCTCAGCCAGGCTCCGGTCGCCGCGTGCAGTGCTCATCAAGTGGAGCCAAGAGGCCCATTCACCCTGGCTGAGGGAGTCCACACCACTCAGCCAGAGGTTGGCGGCATCCCCCGAGGACGTGTTCGCGTCCATAGCCAGAACGGCCTCGCGGTAGTGGCAGTTGGCCGCGTCCAGGAATGCCACCTGGTCCAGCTGGGCAACGACACGGCCATCCCGCTGCACAGCATCGAACCGCCCGGCCTGTACGGCGTGCATCGGCAGGCCATGCGCGGCATACCGGCCAACCGATCCTGACGCGGACCAGCCTGCGGGATGAGACCACGCCTCGGCGGCTGACAGCAGCCAGGTCACCAAACGGCCGTGGATGTGGCGGGCCACGTCCGGTTCGTAGCCCCGACGTAGTCGGTCGGCCGCTCTCTCGTCGATGAACGCGACCGACTCCCCGTCAAACGTCAGCACATCGGGCGACCGGCGTGCCACCTCGGCCAGGCTCTCCTCGGTCAGGTCCGGCCCGTCACCGGCCCGGATCAATTCCCGCCATACGGTGAGCGGCACATGACGCGGCTCGGCGAGTGCCAGAACACGAATGGCCGACTCGTGTGGCGGCAGATCCATGGGACGGTCGGCTTCGGCCGCCGCCGTCACGAGGAGCGCCAGGCGATCCTGCTGCGGCCGCTCATCGGGCTCGGTTTCGACGATCACCTTGACGCGACCGTGTCGGGCGAGCAGACCAACCAGCGTGCGGACCACGCGCAGTGGCTGCGTCGACCGTCGGGTACCGCCTGCACGGTGTGCGTTGAGGATGATTACCAACCTCTCACCCAACGCCGAATTCTCCAGCGCTGGCCCCCAGTTCGCACGCCGCCGCCGGACCTCCGGTACTCCGGCGGCAGTCAGCACGCGGGTCAGGATGGCTTCTGGAGCGAGGTTCGTGGCATCCACCGTCACTGCCCCAGGTAGCGCTTCACCTACGCGGAGCAGGATTTCGCTGCGACCGGACCCCTGCGCTCCTGCAACTTCCGCCACCCGGCGGCCGTCACTCTCGCGGCACCAAGCGAGGAGCCGTGTGACGACCGCTTCCGCGCTCATCGGCTCGTACCCGGATTCGGGGAGGTCCATGTCGTCCTTTCCTGCGCGTGCCCCTAAGGCGCTTGCGCTATACCTGTCGCTCGCAGCGCGGAGTCGAACGCGTCATTTGTCTTGACAAGTTTCGGGCCGGCTCCGACCGGGCCGACTCCGCTGCCGCACTGCGTTGCGTAACCGGTTCATCGAGAAGTTGCGACGGGCGGTGGGTCGACGCGAGCGATACGGACCATCCAGTCGTATCCGGGGGCGTCCTCAAAGCTCGCGATTTTCCAGGTTTCATTTCCGACTGGAAAGGTTTCGCCGACCGCGAGCACGTATTTTCGCATTTCGTCCGTGACCACTCTGAGGTGGACTGTGAGGGGGTGGTCAGGTCGGAGGTCGACCCAGGTGACAGCAAAACTGCCGAAGCTGGTATTCCTCTGAATACCCTCCCCCAGGACGATTTCATTGCTATTCACGTGGCTCCAATGCGCTATAGAGATGCTTGAAATACTTCTTGAATTCTTTGAGTGTCATAGGGTCAGGATGATCCTTATTGTGGGGATTTCGCAGGATTAGCCTCCCTCGATTATCGATTCCCGCAATCTCATAAGCGTGGCCTCCGTGGACCCCATCCGGCCAGGGAGGCGAACCTTTATCCGGCTTCTCCGTGCCGACCAGTATCGGACTGTTCTGGCTGAGTTTTTCACGGAAAGTATCCATGATCTGCTTGTCTGGGCTTCGCCCATCCTGGTCGTACTTTGCGGGAAAGTCGTCATAGGATGAGGGTTCTCCAGTGAGCTGAGCGAGTAGTTCAGCTCGTTCTGCGGAACGACTTCCCAGGCCAAGTCGCGCATAGCCATGAGGTGGATCGATCGCTGGCATGCGTAGCCTTGATAGGGAATCGTACTTCTCGTTCCTTTCGGCGTCCCAGGACTGATCGAGTGCCGCGATAGCCTTTTCCAAGATCGGCGCCCATGCTGCACCCTTATTGTTTGCGTATGCTGGCTCGCCTGGTTCGTGCCCGAAGACTGGGAGCTCTGGACTAACCGTCATGACGATCATCCGACCAGTCGGCTCATAGCATCCATTCCTATGATTCATGCGCGTTTCGTGGAACCGGACCTCGTAGTTGCCGTCCTCCAGTTCGCGCACGCACTCGCGGATGGCCTCGGGCCGGTGACGGGCGACAGCTCCCAGGGCGGAGATGATGCCACAGTCGCCTATGGCTCCCTGCTCGGTCTGCTCTGGTTTGGGCTCGTCGTCGAATAGAGGAGTACGAGTTCCGTCAGGCCGGTCGAGCGGAGTGGCGTATCCCGATGGGAGGAAGTCCGGGTGCTTGAAGGGGATTTGGTAGTCGATCTGGTCAACCGTGATCTCAAAGTCCGGTTGCGGTTCACTGGGCTTACTGCTGAAGGATCCCCAGACACGGCCGAGCAATCCCTTGCGCTTTTTGGTGTCGTCAGTAGCGGGTGAGCCCTCGGGATCACGGTCGCTCGCCCGGCGACGAGTGGCCCCATCCGGGGATTCCCGCTCGGCGTGCTCGTCGCCGCTGGTGCGATAGCGGAGGCGGCTGTTAGCGTCCGCGAGACTTCTTGCCAATTCGGTGGAGCAATGAGCTGTGGAGACTTTCTCGGTGGGATGCGCCTTGCGCTCGGGGGAAATCTCGCGGTTCGACGTCTCGCGGTGAGGGCTAGGGGCGGAGGGCTCCGGAGTAGCGTGCTCGCCGGATTGGCGCGCGTGCTGCGACTCCGTGGGTACTTCGCGACGGGGGGAGTCGGTGTCGCGGGTGGGTGCGTCTTGCGAGGCTGTGTTCGGCTTCCTGGGGGCGTCACCTGGACGGGCGTTTTCGTTGG
The DNA here is from genome assembly GCF_040654775.1 of Streptomyces sp. NPDC050636. Lineage (NCBI taxonomy): Bacteria > Bacillati > Actinomycetota > Actinomycetes > Kitasatosporales > Streptomycetaceae > Streptomyces > Streptomyces sp. NPDC050636. The sequence goes on along the minus strand of NZ_JBFAIP010000032.1, from coordinate 377 downwards.
TCTCGTGGGCACGCGAATTGCTGTGCCGACCCGAGTATGAGCGTCTGTCAGGCTGGTGCTCGATGTGGCTCGGACGCTTGAGGCTCCCGTCTTCGCTGTGTATGTCCTCGGGGGACTGTCCGTGCCTCTTCCCGTCGCCGCTGCCGGCCGGTTCGGCGCTCGGTCGCCGGTCGGCGTCGTTGCTGTGGTCGTTGTCGGTGGAAGTGTCTTGCATGGGCCGGCGGTTGGGGTTGAGGGGAATGGCGTGGACGCCGTTGGTGCCGTCGTGGAGGGGTTTGTTGCTGCGTTGGCCGGTTTGGGCGTCGACGTAGGTGATCTTGCCGTTGTGGTTGACGGCGTTCCAGGCGTGGGCGCGGCCGTTGCGGTCCTGGGTGATG